>DAIMFM010000178.1:4909-6555 GCA_036724585.1 Burkholderiaceae bacterium
ATGGCAGGTGTCGCAGGATTCCCAGCTCGGTATGCGGATCTGCGCATCCTTGCCCTTTGCAGCCTCCTCCAGCGTGATCTCCATGGCGTAGGACAGGTCGTTGCCGCGATAGACCTGGCGCCCCCCGCGCCCCCCGCGTCCGCCGCCGAACATGTCGCCGAAGATGTCCCCGAACACGTCCGAGAAGCCGCCCGGGCCCCCGCCCCCGCCGGGGAAGCCCCCCGCACTGGGGTCGATCCCGGCATGGCCGAAGCGGTCGTAGGCGTCGCGCTTGGCCGGGTCGGAAAGGATCTCGTAGGCTTCCTTCGCCTCCTTGAACTTGCCCTCGGCCGCCTTGTCGTTCGGATTGCGGTCGGGATGGTACTTCATCGCGAGCTTCCGATAGGCCTTCTTCAGGTCGTCGGAGGTCGCGTTCTTCGGTACCCCGAGTACGTCGTACAGGTCACGCTTGGCCATCGGCCCATCCATGCAATCCGTTCATCGTCCCGTCCCTTCGAATGCATCGGCGACCGGCGCCTTTAGACGCCGGTCGCCCGCACGGTGAACGCGCGCCGGCGATGCCGGCGCGCCCTTGCCATCGCGATCAGGAGTCGCGCTTGACCTCGCGGAAGTCGGCGTCGACGACATCGTCGCCACTCGCGTGGAGCGTCTCGTCGGACGGCTGCTCCGGCGCGGCGCCCTCGCCATCCTGCTGCGCGGCATAGACCTTCTCGCCCAGCTTCTGCGAGGCCGCCAGCAGGGCCTGGGACTTGGCGTCGATCTCGTCCTTGTCCTCGCCCGCGAGCGCGGTCTCGAGTTCGGTGACGGCGGTCTCGATCGCGGACTTCTCGTCGGCCTCGACCTTGTCGCCGTGCTCCTCGAGCGACTTCCTGACCGAGTGCACCAGCGCCTCGGCCTGGTTGCGCGCATTGGTCAGCTCGACCCGCTTGCGGTCTTCCTCGGCGTTGGCCTCGGCGTCGCGGACCATGCGCTCGACCTCGTCTTCCGACAGGCCCGAGTTCGCCTTGATCGTGATCTTGTTTTCCTTGTTGGTCGCCTTGTCCTTCGCCGACACGTGCAGGATGCCGTTGGCGTCGATGTCGAAGGTGACCTCGATCTGCGGCACGCCACGGGCTGCCGGCGGAATGCCCTCGAGGTTGAACTCGCCCAGCAGCTTGTTGCCCGAGGCGATCTCGCGCTCGCCCTGGTAGACCTTGATGGTCACCGCCGGCTGGTTGTCGTCGGCCGTCGAGAACACCTGCGAGTACTTGGTCGGGATCGTGGTGTTGCGCTTGATCATCGGCGTCATGACGCCGCCGAGGGTCTCGATGCCGAGCGTCAGCGGGCTGACGTCGAGCAGCAGCACGTCGGTGCGGTCGCCCGAGAGGACCGCGCCCTGGATCGCGGCGCCCACCGCCACCGCCTCGTCGGGGTTGACGTCACGGCGCGGATCCTTGCCGAAGAAGGCCTTGACCTTCTCCTGGACCTTGGGCATGCGGGTCATGCCGCCGACGAGGATCACGTCGTCGATGTCGGAGGCCTTCAGCCCGGCGTCCGAGATCGCCTTGCGGCAGGGCTCGATCGTGCGCTCGATGAGCTCGTCGACCAGCGCCTCGAACATGGCGCGAGTGAGCTTCTAGTTGAGGTGCATCGGCCCCGACGCGTCG
>DAIMFM010000179.1:0-4745 GCA_036724585.1 Burkholderiaceae bacterium
GAGCACGGCAGTGCGTATCGCGCCCTCGCTGAGGATGCGCAGGCGCGCCGGCGGATCCGCCTGCCGGTCGGCACGGTGGCTGACCGGCGGGATCCGCACGGCATCCGGGTTGCGCACATTGCCGGGATTCCGCCCGGCACTGCCATGCCGCCGACAGGGCGACTCCGGGGCCGTCATACTTGGGCAATCCGGAGGTCCCGAACCATGTCCAGCCAACCCATGCCGGACCCGGCCGCAGGGCCGCCTCGCTTCGGCTTCGACAACACCTACGCGCGCGAGCTGCCCGGCAGCTTCGTCGCCTGGCAGCCGGCCAGGGTACCCGCCCCGCGGCTGCTTTTCCTCAACGAGGCGCTGGCCGCCGAACTCGGCCTCGATGCCGCCGCGCTGCGTGGCGAGCAGGGAGCCGCCGTCTTCTCGGGCAACGTCCTGCCCGCCGATGCGGAGCCGATCGCGCAGGCCTATGCCGGCCACCAGTTCGGCGGCTTCTCGCCGCAGCTGGGCGACGGCCGCGCCCTGCTCCTCGGCGAAGTCGTCGATCGCGCCGGCCGCCGCCGCGACATCGCCTTCAAGGGCTCGGGCCGCACCCCGTTCTCGCGCGGGGGCGACGGCAAGGCGGCGATCGGGCCGATGCTGCGCGAGGCACTCGTCAGCGAAGCGATGCATGCCCTCGGCATCCCGACCACGCGCGCGCTCGCCGTCGTGGCGACCGGCGAGGACGTCTTCCGTGAGACACCCCTGCCCGGGGCGATACTCACCCGGGTGGCGGCGAGCCACCTGCGGGTCGGGACTTTCCAGTTCTTCGCCGCGCGCGGTGAGTACGAGGCGCTGCGCCGACTCGCGGACTACACCATCCGGCGCCATGACCCGGAGCTCGCCGACGATCCCGATCGCTATCTCGAATTGCTGCGGGCGCTCGCCGAACGCCAGGCGGAGCTCGTCGCGCAATGGATGAACGTCGGCTTCATCCACGGCGTCATGAACACCGACAACATGGCGATCTCGGGCGAGACCATCGACTACGGTCCCTGCGCCTTCCTCGAGGCCTACGATCCGGCCACCGTGTTCAGCAGCATCGACCAGGGCGGACGCTATGCCTTCGGCAACCAGCCCGGCATCGCCCGCTGGAACCTGGCCCGCTTCGCCGAGACCCTGCTCGCGCTGCTGGCCGATCCCACCGACGAGGCCGCCATCCGGCAGGCCGCCGAACGCGCCACCGAAGTGATCGCCGAGTTCGGCCCCCTCTACGATGCGGCGCTGCTGCGCGGCCAGCGCGCCAAGCTCGGCCTGTTCGCCGCCTCGCCCGCCGACGATCCCGGCGACGCCGCGCTGGCCGCCGACTGGCTGGCGCTGCTGCATGCGCACGAGGTCGACTTCACGCTCGCCTGGCGTCGTCTCGCCGATGCCGCCGAAGGTCGCGAAAGCGCCTTGCGGTCACTCTTCGCCGATCCCGCTGCGCTCGATCCCTGGCTCGTGCGCTGGCGCGCGCGCTGCGACGACGACACCGACCGCGGCGGTCCGGACGGGGCGGGCCGCGCCCTGCGCATGCGGCGTGCGAGTCCCTGGATCATCCCGCGCAACCATCGCGTCGAGGAGGCGCTGGCGGCGGCGGTCGACGCGGAGGACATGGCGCCCTTCGAACGACTGCTCGCCGCCCTGCGCCGTCCCTTCGACGAAGATCCCGGGCTCGCGGCCTATGCCGAACCCGCGCCGGCGGCGCTCACCGCCGGCTACCGGACTTTCTGCGGCACCTGATCGCCACCCCCAACGGCCTCGCGTTCGAGTGCAGGACAAGGCGGGGCGCCGCAGACAGTGCGGTGGCACGGCAAGGCGCCCCAACGCCGTCATGTGCTCGAAGGCGAGGCCGTATCAGGCGTCCACGCACGCCTGGCGCTGTTCGCCGAGCCCTTCGATACCCAGGCGCATCACGTCGCCCGCCTTCAGGTAGACCTGCGGCTTCTGCCCCATGCCCACGCCTGGCGGCGTGCCGGTGGAGATGACGTCGCCGGGCTCCAGCGTCATGAAGCGCGACACATAGGCGACGAGCTCGCGCACCCCGAAGACCATCGTCTTCGTGCTGCCGTCCTGGTAGCGCCGGCCATTGACCTCCAGCCACATCGCCAGCGCCTGCGGATCCGGGATCTCGTCGCGCGTGACCAGCCACGGGCCGACCGGCGCGAAGGTATCGTGCGACTTGCCCTTGTCCCACTGGCCCTGGCGCTCGAGCTGGAACTCGCGCTCCGATACGTCGTTGACGACGCAGTAGCCGGCGACGTAGTCGAGCGCATCGGCCTCCTCGACGTACTTCGCCCGCTTGCCGATGACCACCCCGAGCTCGACCTCCCAGTCGGTCTTGCGCGAGCCGCGCGGAATCTGCACGTCGTCGTCCGGACCGCAGACCGAGCTCGAGGGCTTGAGGAAGAGAATGGGCTCGGTGGGTACCGGCATGCCGCTCTCGGCGGCGTGGTCCGAGTAGTTGAGCCCGACGCAGACGACCTTGCCGATGGGCGCGACGCAGGGGCCGAGCCGCGGCTTGCCCGCCACCTCCGGCAGCGAGGCCGGGTCGAGCCGCGAGAGCTCGGCGAGGCGCTCCGGGGTCAGCTCCCGGAGGTCGATGTCGCGCACCTTGCCCGACAGGTCACGGATGCGGCCGTCGGCATCGACGAGGCCGGGCCGTTCCTGGCCGGCGGGACCATGGCGAAGCAGTTTCATCTCCGACCTCCCCCGGCTAGACGTTGATCACGCGTTCGACGGGAACGCCGCGGCAGTCCATCTCGTACTCGAGCCCGACGATCGGCGGACGCACGAAATGCCAGGTCAGGCCCGGGCGCATCGCGCCGCGCAGGACGAGTTCCTCGCCGATGAAGGGATGCACGTCGTGGACGGTATAGAGCTGCGTTGCCGTCACCGAGCCCCAGTCGAAGCCGAGCAGCCGCATGCGCCGCTCCATCTCCGCATGCACCCATTTCGCCTTGGTGAGGATCCCGGCGGGCGAGGTGTCGTCGCGCGCGATGGCATTCTCGCGATAGTCGCCCTTGCCCTCGGGCGCCTCGGCGCTGCCGGCAACGACGAAGGAGGGGGCGGCGTCGGCCTCGGCGACGGTATAGCTGAACGCATAGAAGCCGGGCTCGGCGGGCGGATCCAGCTCGGGACAGACGTTGCTGCGCGCGACCGGGTTCGCGTCACCTTCGATGACGCCCCAGCGCTTGAGCGTGCCGGTGTAGATCTCGTTGAACTCGCGGAAGCCCTGCTCCGTGAAGGGCGCCGGCGAACGCAGCTCGCATGCGCAGAATGCCGCGTTGGGGCGACCGAGGGAAGCGAGATGCTTCTCGATCAGGTCGAAGCCCTCGCGCAGCGGCACGACGCGCGAGAACCGGGCGCGTTCGATGCGGAAGCCCTTCTCGGCCGCCACGCCGCCCGAATACTGGGAGACCGCCGGGATGTAGCGATAACCGCCAGTCGAAAGAATCCGGGTAGTCATTCTCTTCTCCATGGAAAAAGCGGAACCCTTGCGGGTTCCTACTCGGCAAGGGCGCCGAGATAGGCCTTGCGGACGGCAGGGTCCGCGAGCAACTGGTCGCTGGGTCCATGCTGGACGATGCGACCCATGTCCATGACGAATGCATGGCTGGAAACCTCGAGCGCGGCGACCACGTCCTGCTCGACGACGAGGATCGCCAGGCCTTCGCGGTTCAGCGACAGCAGCGCTTCGATCAGCTGCTCGACGAGCAGGGGCGACAGCCCGAGCGACAGCTCGTCGATCATCAGCAGGCGCGGGGCGCTCATCAGGCCCCGTCCGATGGCACACATCTGCTGCTCGCCACCGGACATGGTTCCCGCCGCCTGGGTGCGCCGTTCGGCGAGCTTGGGGAAGATCGAATAGACGCGATCGAGATCGCGCGCGATCTGGGCGCCCTCGCCCTGGCGCAGGTACGCGCCCATGACCAGGTTGTCCTCGACGGTCATGGCGCTGAACAGCCTGCGCCCCTCGGGAACGTGCGCGATGCCCATGCCGAGCACCTGCGCCGGCGTACTGTGCTGGATTTCGCGCCCCTGCCACAGCAGCCGGCCGGCGCGGGTGGGAACCAGGCCCGAGATGGTCCGCATGAGCGTGGACTTGCCGGCGCCGTTGGAGCCGATCAGGGCCGTGATCTGGCCCTCGCGCACGACCAGGTCGACGTCCCACAGGACCGTGACCTGGCCGTAGCCCGCCTGCAGGCCTTCGATGCGCATCAGCTCGCCTGCGCCCGCCCCGGGGGCGGTGCTCGATGGAGTCATCATGGGTTCCTTGCGGCCTGCGCCGCCATCTGCGCGTACTTCTTGCCGAGGTAGGCCTCGACGACGTGCGGATCGGAAACGATGTCCGAAGGCTGGCCGTCGGCGATCAGGGCCCCGTTGTGCAGGACCACGATCCGCGAACAGATCGACAGCACGACCTTCATGAGGTGCTCGATCAGTACGATGGTGACGCCGGTGGCGGCGATCTGCCTGATCAGGCCCATTGCCTGCTCGACCTCGGCCGAGTTGAGCCCGGCGTTCACTTCGTCGAGGAACAGCAGCCGGGGATTCATCGCGAGCGCCTTGGCCAGTTCCAGCCGCTTGCGCATCGCGAGCGTCAGGTTGGCCGCCGGCTGGTCCGCCACGGCCGACAGCCCCACGAACTCCAGCTTCTCACTGGCGACCGCGCGCGCGTTGCGCAGGCCGCCGTTGCTGCCGCAGAACAGGGCGGCGGCGCTCACGTTCTCGTG
>DAIMFM010000179.1:4755-6551 GCA_036724585.1 Burkholderiaceae bacterium
GGAAGGTCCGCGCGATGCCCGCGCGCGCCGCCTGGTAGGGGCGATACGACGTGATGTCCTGTCCCTCGAAGCGCACCCGGCCGCCGGTGGCACGATGCACCCCGGTCACCACGTTCACGAGCGTGGTCTTGCCGGCGCCGTTGGGGCCGATCAGGCCGAGGATTTCGCCGCGGCCGATCTTCAAGGTCACCTTGTCGAGCGCCTGCAGTCCGCCGAAACGGCGCGACACTGCCTCGAGTTGCATCACCTCAGCCATGGCTGGCCCGCATGGAGCGCACCCGGCGCCCGATCGAAACGATTCCGTGGGGAAGGAAGAGCAGCAGGGCCACGACGAGGAAGCCGAGCACGCCGGTGTGCACCTGGAGATAGTTGCGCCAGACCACCTCCTCGATGCCGAGGAAGGTGAATGCGCCGATGATCGCGCCCGCGGTCGAACCGAGGCCACCCAGCAGCACCATCACGATCGGCTTGACCGCGAACAGGATGTCGTAGACATCGAGCGGCTCGATGTAGTGGACCCATCCTGCGTAGAGGGTGCCGGCCATCGCGACGAAGACCCCCGAGAAGGCGAAGGCGAGGCTCTTGTACAGGGTGCCGTTGACGCCGATCATGTCGGCGGCCGATTCGTTCTGCCGGATGCAGGCGAGCCCGAAGCCGAGCCGCGAGCGTTCGATCAGCGTGATCACGGCGACGGCGACCAGCAGCAGGACCCACATCGCGAGGAAATAGAACACGGCCTCGTCCATGACGGCCGCGCCGCCCGAGGTCTTGAGCGGAATGTTGAGCCCCATGCCGCCGCCGGTGAGATCGGTTGCGGAGTTGGTGAGCTCGCGCAGCACTTCGGCCACCGCGAGACTCGCGATCGCGAAGTAGTGACCGCGCAGGCGCATCAGCACCGCGCCCAGCAGCATGGCGCCGGCGAACGCCAGCGCGCCGGCCGCGCCGATCGCCACCGGCAGCGCGCTGCCGGCGGCCAGCAGGACGCCGCCGGTATAGGCGCCCAGCCCGAAGAACGCGGCCGTGGCGAACGACGGGTAGCCCGCCATGCCGCCGATGACGTTCCAGGACACGGCCATGACGGCGTACATGCATGCCATGGTGCCCAGGCGAAGCGTATAGGACTCGCCGAACAGCGGCAGGAAGGCCAGCAGCAGCAAGCCGCCGAACAGGATCCAGTCCTTGCGGCGCATCATTCGAATCCCCGCTTGCCGAGCAGGCCCTGTGGCCGGAAGATCAGGAACAGGATGAGCAGCGCGAACGAGAGCGTGACCGCATGCTCGGGCCCGAAGGCGAGCGACCCGAAGCTCTCCACGAGCCCGAGGATCAGCCCGCCCAGCACCGCGCCCGGCACGCTGCCCAGGCCGCCCAGCACGCACACGACGAACGCCTTGCCGAGGTATGGGATGGCCGACAGCGGCGAGATCGGGAAGATCAGCGCCAGCAGCACGCCCGCGCACCCGGCCATCGCCGCGCCGAGGCCGAAGGCGGCCGCATACGTCGAGGACACGTTCACGCCCATCAGGCGGGCCGCGTCACGATCGAGGCGGACCGCGATGATCGCGCGCCCGATGCGGGTCTTGCGCAACAGCACGTAGAGCGCGCCGGTGAGCGCCAGCGCGAGCACCGTCGCGATGATCCGGTCGACGGGCACGACCACCGAGCCCAGGGCCACCGTGCCGAGCGGGGGATCGAGCAGCAGCTTGCGATAGTCGGCCTTGAAGCCGAGGATCATGGCGTTGATCAGGATCAGGTCGCGCCCGAACGTGAGCGTCAGCGTCACCAGGACGGGCGCCGCG
>DAIMFM010000180.1:0-6111 GCA_036724585.1 Burkholderiaceae bacterium
TGTTCGGCGGCACCTGGCTGCCGCTGGGCGAGGAGATGCCCGCGCCCGAGGGCGCCGAACGCGTGGACGGCAGCCACGACCCCTGGGTCTGGGCGGGGCTGCGCTTCCATGCCGACCATACCGGCGAGCTCCTGCGCTACGACATCCGCGACGGATCCCTCGAGCGCGTGCCCGGCAGCTACGTGGCCTGGGACTTCTATCGCGGCACCGCTTCCTTCCTGGTGCTCGCGCCGCGCTTCGCCTCGTACTGCCATACCGTGGACCGTGCCAGCGAACGCGTCGTCGTCCGCTGCCAGGAGTTCGGCCTGCGCGGTCCCGCATGGCAGCCGGCGCCGGCCGGCCGCCTGTCGCAGCGCGGCGCCTGGGAACTGCTCACTCGCGCCGGTGAGCGAAGCCACCTGCCGTCGACCGGCCAGACCCGCGCCGTACTGCGCCTCGAGGACCAGGCCGGCGCCTGCGCCGCCCGCGACTCGCAGGCCCGGCAGCGCAAGCGCGCCGGCAAGCTGGTGCGGGGGCCGGGCAGCTGGAACGTCTTCGACCGGCGCGCCGGCGTGGTGTTCGCACCGGGCCTGCCGCAGGTCTGCTCGCAATCGCGCGCGCGCAGTGCCGCGCGCCGCGACTGTTCGCGCAGCGGGGGGCGCTGCGTGAGCCTGGGCGGCTGCCCCGCGGGCCAGGCCACCGCGGTTGCCGGGCGCAACGGCCACGACTGGGCATGGCTCGCCTGCGGCGATACCGAGGCGTCCGCGCGCGAGCAGGCGCTGGCGGCCTGTCGCGAGAGCGCCGGCTGCGATTGCCAGCTGCTCGCGGCGACGCCGCGGATCGATCCGCTGGCCTGCAGCGGCCGGCGCTAGGCCTGGCTCGCGTCGCTCGCCTGCAACACGCCCCGGCGGACCTGGTCGAGCTCGATGGATTCGAACAGCGCCTTGAAGTTGCCTTCGCCGAAGCCTTCGTCGCCCTTGCGCTGGATGATCTCGAAGAAGATCGGCCCGATCACGGTCTTGGTGAAGATCTGCAGCAGCAGGCCGCCGTCGGGCCCGCCGTCGAGCAGGATCCGGTTCGCCTTGAGCCGGGCGCTGTCCTGGCCGTGGCCCGGCAGCCGGCCGTCGAGCAGTTCGTAGTAGGTATCGGGGGTGTCCAGGAACTCGACGCCGGCCGCGCGCAGCGTCTCGACGGTGGTGAAGATGTCCCGGGTGGAGAGCGCGATGTGCTGGATGCCCTCGCCCCTGTACAGCTCCAGGTATTCCTGGATCTGGCCGCGGACCTCCGTGCGCTCCTCGTTGATGGGAATGCGGATCTTGCCGCAGGGCGACGTCATCGCCTTGGACCTGACGCCGCTCACCTGGCCCTCGATGTCGAAGTAGCGGATCTCGCGGAACTCGAACAGGCGCTCGTAGAACGAGGCCCATTCCTCCATCCGCCCGCGATGCACGTTGTGGGTGAGGTGGTCGATCTCGTGGAGCCCCGCGCCCGGCGGCTCGAGCTCGGCGCCGGGCAGCGGCTCGAAGTCGACGTCGTAGATCGAGATGTCGCCGATGGCGCCCGGTGCCGCGCCGTTCTTGCCCCGCCAGCGATCGACGAAGTAGATCAGCGAATCGCCGATGCCCTTGATCGCGGGAATGTTCAGCTCCATCGGCCCGCTGCGGGAGTCATAGCCCCAGGCGCCGAGGTCGACCGCGCGCTTGTAGGCGGCCGCGGCATCCTTGACACGCAGGGCGATCGCGCAGATCGACGGACCATGCAGTCGTGCGAAGCGCTGGCCGAAGGAATCGGGCTCGGCATTGATGATGAAGTTGATGGCGCCCTGGCGGTAGAGCGTCACGCGCTTGTGGCGATGGCGGGCGATCGGCCGGAAGCCGAGCCGGGTGAAGAGGGCGCCGAGCGCGTCGGGGTCGGGGGCGGCGTACTCCACGAATTCGAAGCCGTCGGTGCCCATCGGGTTGTGCCATGGTTCGAAGCTCATTGTCGTCCTCGCGGTAGCGTCCATCGGTCATGCTGGCGCAGGGCGCCCGGCCGCGCAAGCGCAAGGGTATTCGGCGGATGCCCGCCTCCGCCTCGGCACCGGCGTCGCGTCACCCCCCGCCGCTCGCGACCTGCGGACGGAAGGCCTTGCCGCGCAAGCCGTCGAGCCAGAGGTCGACCACCATGTCCGCGTATTCCTCCGGGCCCATCGGGCCATCCGGTCGCAGCCAGGCGAAGGTGAAGTTCAGGCTGCCGAGCATCGCCATCACCAGCGGCTTGCGGCGCGGGCCGGCGATGGCGTGGGGTGCCGCGCCCGCCAGCGCGTCGGCGAAGCGCTCGACGATGCGTCGCTCCTGCTCGCGGATCTGGCGCGCCTGCGCGGCCCCGAGGTACTTCACGTCCTGCAGCAGCGAGACATGCACGGCGTGCGAGTGCCGGTATTCGAGCATCAGCGCCCTGGCCAGGGCGCGCAGTGCCGGTTCGCCGGGCGCTTCGTGCGCGAGCACGCGCTCCGCGATGGCGAGCAGCTTGCGCGTGTAGCGATCGAGCGCCTCGAACAGCAGCGCCTCCTTGCTCGGGAAATAGTGGTACAGGCTGGCCTTGGAGGTGTCGCAGGCCGCGGCCAGGCGCGACATCGAGGCGCTCGCATAGCCCGATTGCGAGAAGGCGCGCACGGCGGCGGAAAGGATGCGCTGCCGTTGCGCATCATGGTCGGGTGCCCTGGGACGTGCCATCGATGGAGTCTCGGGTTCGGGTTCGGGTCTCGGCGCCGCGCGACTTGAATCTTTAGCGCTCGTCGTAGCTCAGGCGCACCACCGGGGTGACGGGATGCGCCTGGCAGGTGAGCACGAAGCCGCGTTCGATCTCCCAGTCCTCGAGGGTGTAGTTGCGATCCATCCGGACCTCGCCCTCGAGCACCCGGGCCCGGCAGGTGCAGCACACGCCGCCCTTGCACGAATACGGCAGCGAGGCGCCGGCGGCCAGGCCGGCATCCAGGATCGGCGGGCCCTCGAACGGCACCCGCAGGCGTCGCTCCTTGCCGTCGATCCGGATCGAGACGTCGGCGGCGGGTCCGTCCTCGACGAGGGGTCCCGGCCTGGCGCTGGCCGCGCTGCGCGCCGGCGCCGGTGTGCCGAAGCGCTCGATCGAGATCCGGTCCGGCCCGATGCCACGGGCGGCGAGCGCCGCCTCGGCCGCGGCCATCATCGGCTCCGGCCCGCAGACGAAGACGTGGTCGATGTCGCCGGCCGGCGCCAGCGCATCGAGCAGCGCACCGCAGCGCGCCTCGTCGAGCAGGCCGTGGAACAACGGCACCTCGTGGATCTCCTCGGACAGCACATGGATCCGCACGAAGCGGGTCATGTAGCGGTTCTTGAGGGCTTCGATCCGTTCGAGGAACATGATCGAGGCGCTATCGCGGTTGCCGTAGACCAGTGTGAAGCGGCTTTCGGGCTCGGTCGCGAGCGTGGTCTCGACCAGCGACAGCATCGGGGTGATACCGGAGCCGCCCGCGATGCCGACATAGTGGCGTCCGCGCGCCGGGTCCAGCGGCACGAAGAAGCGGCCGTCGGGCGTCATGACGTCGATCGCGTCGCCCGCCGCGAGGCGGTCGTTGGCCCAGTTCGAGAAGCGCCCGCCCTCGACGCGCTTGATCGCCACCCGGAGTTCGCCGTCGCGGGCGTAGTCGCCGGTGCCGACGCAGACCGAGTAGGCGCGCCGCAGCTCCTCGCCGTCGAACATGCCGCGCAGGGTCAGGAACTGGCCCTGCACGAAGCGGTAGTCCTCGCGCAGCTCCTGCGGGACCTCGAAGGCGACCGAGACGGCGTCGGCGGTCTCGGGGCTGACTTCCCGGATCCTGAGGCGGTGGAATCGTGGTGTGCTCATCGGCCATGGCGGCGCCGGGCGCCGGATCTCGCGGAGTTCAGTGGGTCTTGAACCAGTCGAAGGGCTCGCGGCACGCGAGGCAGCGATACAGGGCCTTGCAGGGCGTCGAGCCGAAGTCCGACAGCGCCTCGGTGCGGGCCGAGCCGCAGCGCGGGCAGCGGATCTCGTCGGGCGCAGAGGCAAAGCGGATCAAGGCGGAACCATCCGCTGCCGCCCTGCCCGGCGGCGCGATGCCGTAGCGGCGCAGCTTCTCGCGCGCCGCCGGCCCGATCCAGTCGGTCGTCCAGGCCGGCGAGAGCACGATCCGGACGTCGGCCTGCTCTTCGCTCTCGGCCGCGAGCACCGCCCGCACGTCGGCCGCGATCACCGCGGTCGCCGGGCAGCCGGAGAACGTGGGGGTGAACTCCACGACCAGCCGGCCGTCCTCCTCGCGCACATCACGCAGGATGCCGAGGTCGGCCAGGGTCACGACCGGGATCTCCGGGTCGGGCACCGCGCCGACGCGCCGGCGCAAACGCTCGATGCGCGCGCTCACCAGCTCGCCCCCGGATGGGCCCGCGCGAGGGACTGCATCTCCGCGAGCAGGTAGCCGAAGTGCTCCGTGTGGAGGCCGTGCTTGCCCGTCGACACGAAGCCCGAGTCGGCCGGTCGCTCGAGTCCCGCCTCCTGCAGCACCGCGCCGATGCGCGCTTCCCAGTCGGCGCGCAGCGAGGACGGCAGGCAGGCGATGCCGGCCTCGTGGGCCGCGACGGCGACCGGGTCGTCGGTCCAGAACTCGTGGGTATAGGGCCAGAGGCGATCGAGGGCGCGCTGGGCGCGCTCGTGCGATTCGTCCGTGCCGTCGCCGAAGCGCACGGTCCATTCGGCCGCGTGGCGCCAGTGCCCCGCCACCTCGCGCGCCGCCTTCGTCGCGATCGCCGCCAGGGTCGCGTCCTTCGATCCGCCCAGGGCCTGCCAGAGCGGGATCGCGCGGGCCGAGCACAGGAGATTGCGCACGATGGTCGTGGCGTAGTCGTCGTGCGGCGCGCTGCCATTGGGCAGCTCGCAGATCGAATGATTGCGGAAGTCCGCTTCGTCGCGGAAGTAGGCGAGCTCGTCCTCGTCGCGGCCGGCGCCCTCCAGCTCGCCGGCATGCGCGAGCAGCAGCCGGGCCTGGCCCAGCAGGTCGAGGCCGATGTTCGCCATGGCGAGCTCTTCCTCGAGCACCGGTCCGTGGCCGCACCATTCGGCAAGGCGCTGGCCCAGCACGAGGGCGTCGTCGCCCAGCCGCAGCACCGTCTCGACGTGCCAGGCAGGGGCGGCCCGACTACATGTAGTCGACATCGTCCGGCAGCTTGTAGAAGGTGGGGTGACGATAGATCTTGTCGGCGAAGGGCTCGAAGTCCATCGCCTGGTCCTCGGGGGCCGAGGCGACGATCGCCGACGACGGCACGACCCAGATGCTCACGCCCTCGCCCCGGCGGGTATAGACGTCGCGCGCCAGGCGCAGGGCCATGGGCGCGTCGCACGCATGCAGGCTGCCGCAATGCTTGTGCTCGAGGCCCTGGCGCGAGCGCACGAACACCTCCCAGAGGGGCCACCGGGTGCCCCCGGTCCTGTCTTCCGGCTTTCCGTCGTCCACGGTCGGCTTCTCCTTCTGTCGTTCAGTACGTCCGGCGTCCGGTGCCGCGGCGGCGAGTGCACCGCACCGCCCGCCGGCACAATCGCTCGCCCACGGCGCCTGCTCAGGCGGCGCGCTGGCTTTCGGCGGCACGCGCCGTCCGCTTGCGCGCATGCGCGGCGGAGGCCTCGCGGACCCAGGCGCCGGCCTCGTGGGCGGCGCGGCGCGCGGCGAGCCGCTCCCGGTTGCAAGGGCCGTCGCCGGCGATGACGCGCTTGAATTCGTCCCAGTCGATCGCGCCGAAGTCGTAGTGGCCGCGTTCCTCGTTCCAGCGCAGATCGGGATCGGGCAGCTCGACGCCGAGCACGGCGGCCTGGGCGCCCGCCGCGTCGACGAAGCGCTGGCGCAGGTCGTCGTTGGAGATCCGCTTGATGCCCCAGGCCATGGAGTTGGCCGAATGCGCGGAGTCGGCATCGCTCGGACCGAACATCATCAGGACCGGCCACCACCAGCGGTTCACCGCTTCCTGGACCATGCGCCGCTGCGCCGGCGTGCCCCGCATCATCGCGAGCAGGAGGTCGAAGCCCTGGCGCTGATGGAAGGATTCCTCGCGGCAGACGCGGATCATCGCCCGGGCATAGGGCCCGTAGGAGCAGCGGCACAGGGGG
>DAIMFM010000180.1:6121-6522 GCA_036724585.1 Burkholderiaceae bacterium
CCAGCCGATGACGCCGACGTCGGCCCAGGTGGGCGTGGGGTAGTTGAAGATGCTGGAGTACTTGGCCCGCCCTTCGAGCAGGGCGTCCACCATCTCCTCGCGCGAGCTTCCGAGCGTCTCGGCCGCCGCATAGAGGTAGAGGCCGTGGCCGCCTTCGTCCTGCACCTTGGCCAGCAGGATCGCCTTGCGCTCCAGGCTGGGCGCCCGGCTGATCCAGTTGCCTTCGGGCAGCATCCCCACGACTTCCGAATGGGCATGCTGGGAGATCTGGCGCAGCAGGGTCTTGCGGTACGCCGCCGGCATCCAGTCCTGCGGCTCGATGGTCCGCCCGGCGGCGATGCGCTCGTCGAAACGGCGCTGGCGGGCGTCGTCATCACCGGTTCCGGGCTCCACGGGAGGGA
>DAIMFM010000181.1:0-2793 GCA_036724585.1 Burkholderiaceae bacterium
ATGCCGCCCTGTTCGAGGCGCTGCGCGCCTGGCGCGCCGAATCGGCCCGCGAGCGCAACGTTCCCGCCTACGTCATCTTCCCGGACCGCACGCTGCGCGCCATCGCCGAGGCCCGGCCCGCGGACCTTGCGGCGGTGGCCACGATTCCCGGCGTGGGCGCGAAGAAGCTCGCCGACTTCGGCGAGAGCGTCCTTCGCATCGTGGCGCAGGCGAACTAGCGGCGGCGCACGCGGCTTGCGCGCCCGGCGGGCGCAACCGATACTGTCGGGTCCACCAGAACGACAGGAGACGGCACCATGGCGATCGGCATCGAACCGAGCGGGCAGATCATCGGCGCGAACGTGTACGGCGTGGACTTCAGCCAGCCCATGGACGATGCCACCGTGGCCGCGATCCGTGCCGCCTGGCTCGAGCACCAGGTGCTCGGCTTTCCGGAGCAGCGGCTGGAACTCGACCACCTCGAGGCCATCCCGCCGCGCTTCGGGCGCTTCGGCAACGATCCCTACATCGCGCCGCTGCCCGGGCGCCGCCACGTCATCGCGGTGCAGCGCGAAGCCGACGAGAAGAGCCCGCTGTTCGCCGAAACCTGGCACTCGGACTGGAGCTTCCTGCCCGACCCGCCGAGCGGCACCGCGCTCTACGCGGTCGAGATCCCGCCGGTCGGCGGCGACACGCTGTTCGCCGACCAGTACGGCGCCTACGACGCCCTGCCGGCCGCCATGCGCGCCCGGCTCGAGGGCCTGGTCGCGATCCATTCGGCCCGCCGCGGCTATGCGCGCGGCGGCCGCTATGGCGACAACGATACGGGCGATCGCTCGATGGACATCCGCCCGAGCGACGAGGCGCTCGGCACGCATCGCCATCCGCTGGTGCGGGCCCATCCGGAGACCGGGCGCAAGGTGCTGTTCGTCAGCGAGGCGTACACGATCGGCATCGAGGGCATGCCGGCCGACGAGGCGCAGGACCTGCTCGCCGAGCTCTTCGCCCACCAGGTGCAGGATCGCTTCGTGTACCGGCATCGCTGGGCGGCGGGCCTGCTGACGATGTGGGACAACCGCTGCGTGCTCCACCGGGCCACCGGCGGCTACGAGGGCCACCGGCGCCTGCTCCACCGGGTCACGATCGCCGAGCCGACGACGCAGCCGCAGGCGCAGCCGGCCTGAGGGCCGCGGGGTCTTCCGGCCTGAAGTAAAGTGGCGCGATGAGCGCCACTCCTCCGGCCGGAGCGCAGCCCACCGGGCCGGCCCGCAGCACGCACGATCCCCTCGCCGCCTTCCATCCGGCGGTCGCCGGATGGTTCCGGGCGACCTTCCCCGCCGGCCCGACCGAGGCGCAGCGCAAGGCATGGCCCCCGATCCGCGCGGGGCGCAACACGCTCGTCGCCGCGCCCACCGGTTCGGGCAAGACGCTGACGGCCTTCCTGACGGCGATCGACGCCCTGGTCCGCCGGGGCCTGGCCGAAGGCGGGCTCCCCGACGAGACCGTCGTCCTCTACGTGTCGCCGCTCAAGGCCCTGTCGAACGACATCCGGCTCAACCTCGAGCTGCCGCTCGCGGGCATCGCCGCCGAACTCGAGCGGCTCGGCCTGCCCCGGCTCGAGATCCGCAGCGCGGTGCGCACCGGCGACACGCCGGCGCGCGAACGCCAGCAGCTGGGTCGGCGCCCGCCGCACATCATGGTGACGACGCCCGAATCCCTGTACGTGCTCCTCGGCTCGGCCTCCGGCCGGCGCATGCTGCGCACCGTGCGCTCGGTCATCGTCGACGAGATCCATGCGGTGGCGGACAACAAGCGCGGCAGCCATCTCGCGCTCTCGCTCGAGCGCCTGGAGGCGCTGGCCGGCGGCCACCATGGCCGTGCCCTGACGCGCATCGGCGTCTCGGCCACACAGAAGCCCATCGACACGATCGCGAGGTTCCTGGTGGGCGCCGGCCGGGACTGCGAGATCGTCGACATCGGCTACGGCAAGCGGCGCGACCTCGCCCTCGTCGTGCCGCACACCCGGCTGTCGGCGGTGATGTCGACCGACCAGTGGGAACAGGTCTACCGGCAGCTGGCCGGGCTGGTGGAGGCGCACCGCACCACGCTCGTCTTCGCCAACACGCGGCGCATGGCCGAGCGCGCCGCCCGCCATCTCGGGGAACTCCTCGGCCGTGACGCGGTCGCGGCCCACCACGGCAGCCTCGCGAAGGAGCTGCGGCTCGATGCCGAGCAGCGGCGCAAGGCGGGCGAACTGCGGGTCCTCGTCGCGACTGCCTCGCTGGAGCTCGGCCTCGACATCGGCGATGTCGACCTGGTCTGCCAGCTCGGCTCGCCCCGCTCGATCGCCACCTTCCTGCAGCGTGCCGGACGCGCCGGCCATGCGGTCGGCGGCATCCCCAAGGCACGGCTCTTCCCCCAGACGCGCGACGAGCTCGTCGAATGCACGGCGCTGCTCGACTGCGTGGCGCGCGGCGAGCTCGACGCCCTGAGGGTGCCGCCGGCCCCGCGCGACGTCCTGGCGCAGCAGCTCGTGGCCGAGGTCGCGAGTCCCGCTATCGCGGCATCCGGCGAGGCGGATACCGACGAGGACCCCGGCCGTGCGGAGGACGAACTCTACGCGCTGTTCACCCGCGCCGGCCCCTATGCAGGCATGCCGCGGACGGCGTTCGACGCCATCGTGCGGATGCTCGCCGAGGGCTTCGTCACCCGCCGCGGCGCCACCCGGGCGCTCGTCCATCGCGATGCCGTCCATCGGCGCCTGCGCGCGCGCCGCGGCGCGCCTGACGGCGATCAGCTCGGGCGGCACGATCC
>DAIMFM010000181.1:2803-3668 GCA_036724585.1 Burkholderiaceae bacterium
CCCCGAGACGGGCGACTACGCCGTGCTGCTCGAACCGCAGGACCAGGTGATCGGAACGATCAACGAGGACTTTGCGATCGAGAGCCTCGCCGGCGACATCTTCCAGCTCGGCAACACCAGCTACCGGATCCGGCGAGTGGAGAACGGCCGCGTGCGCGTGGTCGACGCCGAGGGCGCGCCCCCGAGCATCCCCTTCTGGCTGGGCGAGGCGCCGGGCCGCAGCGATGAGCTCTCGGCCGGCGTGGCTCGGCTGCGCGCCGAGGTCGACGCCGCGCTGGCCGCGGGAGACGTCGAAGCGACGGTGGCCGCCACCTGCCGCAGGCTGGCCCTGCCGGAGGCGGCCGGCCGGCAGGTCGTCGAGTACCTGGCCCAGGGCCGCAAGGCGCTGGGCGCGCTGCCGACGCAGGAGCGCATCGTCCTGGAGCGCTTCTTCGACGAGTCCGGCGGCATGCAGCTGGTGATCCATGCGCCGTACGGCAGCCGGATCAACCGGGCCTGGGGCCTGGCCCTGCGCAAGCGCTTCTGCCGCCGCTTCAACTTCGAGCTGCAGGCGGCCGCCACCGAGGATGCGATCCTGCTGTCGCTGTCGACCAGCCACAGCTTCGAGCTCGCGGAGGTGGCCCGTTACCTCGCCCCGGAATCCGCCTGCGACGTGCTGGTCCAGGCGCTGCTCGATGCGCCCATGTTCGGCGCGCGCTGGCGCTGGAACGCGACCAACGCGCTGGCGCTGCCGCGCATGGCGAGCGGCCGCAAGGTGCCGCCGCAGCTGCAGCGGATGCGCGCCGAGGACCTGCTCGCCGCCGTCTTCCCGGACCAGGTCGCCTGCCTGGAGAACATCGTCGGCGAGCGCGAGGTCCCGGACCAT
>DAIMFM010000181.1:3678-6511 GCA_036724585.1 Burkholderiaceae bacterium
GCTGGTCGAGCAGACCATGGCGGACTGCCTCGACGATGCGATGGACACCGAGGGCTGGCTCGCCCTGCTGCGGCGTATCACGACGGGCGAAGTCGCGATCGAGGCGCGCGAGCTCACCGCGCCCTCGCCCTTCGCCGCCGAGGCGATCAATGCGCGACCCTACGCCTTCCTCGACGATGCGCCGCTGGAGGAGCGGCGCACGCGGGCGGTGCAGTCGCGCCGCTACGCGGATCCCGGATCGCCCGACGAACTCGGCCGGCTCGACGCCGACGCCATCGAGGCCGTCCGCCGCGAGGCCTGGCCGCAGGCGCGCGACCGGCACGAACTGCACGAGGCGCTCAACGGCGTGGTGGCGCTGGCGGAGGGCGAGGTCGCGCCGTGGCGCGGCTGGCTCGATGTGCTCGTCGCGGAAGGACGCGCGCTGCGCTTCGAGCGTGACGGCGCGCCACCCCTGTGGATCGCCACCGAGCGGCTGCCGCTCCTGCTGGCGGCCTTTCCCGGCGGCCGCGCCGTCGCCGGGGTCGCCCCGCCGGCGGAGTTCGCCAGCGCGATCGGCGAGCCCGACGACGCCTTGCGCGAACTCGTCCGCGGCCGGCTCGGCGCGCTCGGCCCGGTCACACTCGCCGAACTTGCCCGCCCGCTCGGACTTCCCGCCGCGGCGGTCGAGACCGCGCTGCGCGCGCTGCAGGCCGAAGGCTTCGTGATGGGCGGGCGCTTCAGCGCCGATCCGTCCGGCGCGGAGACGGAGTGGTGCGAGCGCCATCTCCTTGCGCGCATCCATCGCTACACGCTGAGCCGGCTGCGCCGCGAGATCGAACCGGTGGAGCCGCGCGACTTCATGCGCTTCCTGTTCGAGTGGCAGCACCTGGCCGAGGGCAGCCGGGTGGAAGGACCCGAATCCCTCGTCGCGGTGCTGGCGCAGCTCGAGGGCTTCGAGGCGCCGGCCGCCTGCTGGGAGCCGGAGATCCTCGCCGCGCGGATCCGCGACTACGACAGCGCCTGGCTCGACGAGCAGTGCACCTCGGGCCGGGTCGCATGGACGCGCCTGCGCGCGGCGGACGCGTCCGCGGGCACGGGCAGCGGCTCCCTGCGGCAGACTCCCCTGCTGCTGCTGCCGCGCCGCCATGCCGGCCAGTGGGCCCGGCTCGCCCCGCCCGCCGAGGAGGCGGGACTGTCGCCACGGGCGCGCCGCGTGGTCGAGTTCCTCGCCGACAACGGCGCGTCGTTCTTCGACGAGATCGCCGAGGGCGCGCGGCTGCTTCGCACCGAGCTCGAGGCGGCGCTCGCCGAAGCGGTGGCGCGCGGGCGCGTGCGCTGCGACAGCTTCTTCGGCCTGCGTTCGCTGCTGGTGCCGCCGTCGCGCCGCGTGGCCACGAGCGGACGTCGCCGGCGCAGCCCCTCGTGGTCCGGCATCCAGGACGCCGGCCGCTGGGCGCCGGTGCGACGCGCGCCGCCCGTCGATCGCGCCGGCGAGGAGGAGGCGATCGAGCATGTCGTGCGGATCCTGCTCAAGCGCTACGGTGTCGTCTGCTGGCGCATGCTCGAGCGCGAGGCGAGCTGGCTGCCGCCGTGGCGTCGGCTCGTGCGCGTGCTGCAGCGGCTCGAGGCCCGCGGCGAGGTGCGCGGCGGCCGGTTCATCGCCGGCCTGTCGGGCGAGCAGTTCGCGTTGCCCGATGCGCTGGCGCGGCTGCGCAAGGTCCGTCGCAAGACCGATCGCCTCGTGCAGTGGGTGTGCATCGGCGCCTGCGATCCGGCCAACCTCACCGGCAGCGTGCTGGCGGGGCGCAAGGTGGCGCGCCTGGCCGGCACCCGCGTCGTCTATCGCGACGGCATCGCGGTCGCCGTCCACAACGGCAACGGCCTCGAATGGCTCGATCCAGCGGCGGCCGTCGAGGCCGACGCGCCCTTCGTGCAAGCCCTAGCCAAGGCGCCGGTCCCGTAGCAGCGCTGCTCGGTCGCGGCGGGCGCCGCGACCGTCATCGACCCCATTGCAACACGAGCCATCAGGGCTGACGGATTTGATTCCACCGGAGCCTGCGACTGCGCCAATGGGTCTCAATGCCCTGGATGAAGTCGCCTCGCACGAGTTTGCCCCTGGCTCGCAACCAGTCCTCATCCTCGCGCCGTACCACCAGCCCCTCGATAGGGCCGTCCCGGAACCGACTGGACTGCGTGGCAACGATTTTTTCAAGGGATTCCAGGCTCTGCCTGCCCTCGGCCAGACGCGGCACGATCGCCAGCTTAGCTTCCGTCGCCAATGCATCGCGCCGGCGGGTGCTCCAGAAACGCCGTTCCCGGCGATCATAGACGTCGAACAGCAACCACCAGTCCGGCAGCATTGGATAGTCCAGCGAGTGCCGCGCAGCGCACCACTCGCCGAAAGCGATGAGGTGTTTCCCGAGGACCGACGAAAGAAACTCCCTGTTCATCGTGATCCATTCGCCCAGTCGCTGGAACTGCCCGCCGTAGGGCTCGACCAGATACTGGCCACGATTCCACGACCGGCACCGACAGAAGGGCAGCCACCTCAGTCGGCGAGAGTAGCTTGTCGTCGCGCGGCGCCCCCGGACCCAGCCAGGCGATATGCGGAGTCTGCGGAAACCGATAGAAGGCGTCGCTCATGGCAATGTGGGCACCGGATCGTCCGGGTACTTACTGCTATAGAAGCGGCATACGTCGTCCGGACATAGGAACTCCACGCTGATGCCTGCTGCCTTCAGTTCCGGCCACCACCGCAGCCACTTGCAATCCGTCGCCTGCAGGATGGACGGCTTGGATGGATGAGCATTGGCCACGGCGGGGAACTTTCGATCCGGCGGATCGAACTCCGGCT
>DAIMFM010000182.1:0-6463 GCA_036724585.1 Burkholderiaceae bacterium
CCGGCGACTTCGTCGTCGAGAAGGCCTTCGCGCAGTAGGAAGCGCGGGCCTTCGGCAAGCGCGGGCCGTCGCGCAGCGGCACGGCCTCGCCACCGGGCGCAGGTTCAGGACGGCGTCGTCGAACCAGGCGTCGAAGCCTGCGCCGGCTCGCGCCGGGCGCCGGTCTCGTCCGCCCAGGCGCGCAGGCGGCGCGCCACCGGGCCGTTCCAGGCGATGTCGATACCGCGGCTGGGGCCGATGGCCGCCACCACCATGGCCAGTTCACCGCCGCGTCCGTAGACGGGGGCGGCGAGGCTGTCGATGCCGGCGACCAGGTCCCCGCTGACCCGGGCGATGCCATGGGCGCGGGTCGAGCGCAGCACGGCATCGAACTCGGCGGCGGTGGCGGGATGCAGGCCGGCCCGCGCATTGGCCGCGAGTTCCTCCCGCAGCGCGGTGGCGACGCCGGGCCGCCGGTCGAAGGCGGCGAAGGCGCGCCCGGTGGCCGAGCGCGTCAGCGGCATCGAGGCGCCGATGCGCAGGCTCGCGGCGACCAGCGCCCTGGCGTCGAGCCAGTCGACGATGAGCACGCGCGAATCGATCCAGGTGGCCAGCGCCACGGACAGGCCGAGCCCATCGCGCAGCGCCGGCAGGCGCTCGCGGGCGAAGGCGAGTGCATCGCCACGCCCCAGCCCGGCGGCGCCGAGCCGGATCGCCAGCGCGCCGATGTCGTAGCGACCGGAATCGGGCAGTTGACGGGCCAGGCCGATCCGGATCAGGCTCACCAGGTAGCGGTGCGCCTTGGCGGGCGCCATCTGCGCCGCAGCCGCGAGATCGCGCAGCATCATCGGGCCCTCGGCGTCGGCCAGTACCGCAAGCAGGCGTCCGCCGGTCTCGATCGCCTCGACGCCGCGGCGACGCGCCGTACCGGAAACCTCTTTCGTTGTACTGGGCATCGTGGTCCGTTAGACTGGCTTGTCTATATCGTAATCGATTACGCGATACGTAATCAAGGAGACGAATCATGGATCTCTCCACACGCACGCAGGCCCGCGCCGAAGGCGGCACGCAATCCGGTCCGGCCGAGGCCGAGCTCATGAGCGGCTGGGGCAACGAGTTCGCCACCGAGGCGCTGCCCGGCGCCCTGCCCATCGGCCAGAATTCGCCGCAGAACTGTCCGTACGGGCTCTATGCCGAGCAGATCTCGGGCACCGCGTTCACCGCGCCGCGTGCCGCGAACCGGCGCAGCTGGTTCTACCGAATTCGTCCGAGCGCGGTCCACGGCGCCTTCGAGCGCATCGGCAACGGCCGCATCGTCAGCGACTTCGGCGGGCTCGAGACCCCGCCCGAGCGCCTGCGCTGGAGCCCCCTGCCGATGCCGGAGGCCCCGACCGACTTCATCGAGGGCCTGGTCACCATGGCCGGGCAGGGTGATCCGGCGGCCATGGCCGGCTGCGCGATCCATCTCTACGCGGCCAATGCGTCGATGCGCGATCGCTTCTTCTACGACGCCGACGGCGAGTTGCTGGTCGTGCCGCAGCAGGGCAGGCTGCGGGTCGCCACCGAGATGGGCGTGCTGGAAGTGGCCCCGCTCGAGGTCCTGCTGATCCCGCGCGGGGTGCGCTTCGCGGTGAGCCTGCCCGATGGCGAGGCCCGCGGCTATGTCTGCGAGAACTACGGCGCGGGCTTTCGCCTGCCCGACCTCGGGCCGATCGGCTCGAACGGCCTGTCGAACCCGCGCGACTGGCTGGCGCCCCGGGCCGCCTACGAGGATCGCGAGGGCGACTTCCAGCTGGTGGCCAAGTTCCTCGGCAACCTGTGGCAGGCGCCGATCGACCGCTCGCCGCTCGACGTGGTCGCCTGGCACGGCAACCTCACGCCGATGAAGTACGACCTGCGGCGCTTCAATACCATCGGGTCGATCAGCTTCGACCATCCCGATCCGTCGATCTTCCTCGTGCTGCAGGCGCCGAGCGACACCCCCGGGGTCGACACCATCGACTTCGTCATCTTCCCGCCGCGCATCCTCGCCATGGAGCACACCTTCCGGCCGCCCTGGTTCCATCGCAACGTCGCCAGCGAGTTCATGGGCCTGATCCAGGGAGCCTACGACGCCAAGGGCGAAGGCTTCGTTCCCGGCGCCTGCTCGCTGCACAACATGCACACGGCGCATGGGCCCGACGCCGAGTCCTATGCGAAGGCCGTCCAGGTCGACACCAGCAAGCCGCAGTACCTGCGCGACACCATGGCCTTCATGTTCGAGACGCGGCTGCCGATCCGGCCCACGGCCTATGCGCTGGGCTCGCCGATGCGCCAGACGGACTACCATCAGTCCTGGCAGGGATTGCAGAGGAACTTCCGGCCGACACCCTGAACCCGGGCGCCGCCGGGCCATGAACGCGGCGGCAGGCAGCATGCGGCGAGCGTCCGAAGCCAAGGAGACGAGGATGACCAATCTGGACGAGACGCACGACCCGGCCGCCCGCAGCTGGGTCGCGTCGGCGCAGGCCGAGGGCTGCGACTTCCCGCTGCAGAACCTGCCCTTCGGAGTGTTCCGGCGCGCGGGCACGAACGAAGCCTTCCGGGGCGGCATCGCGATCGGCGACCGGATCCTCGACATCGGCCGGGCGCACGCCGGTGGCCACTTCGGCGCGGAAGCCTCGGTCGCCGCGGCCCATGCGGCGCGGCCCGAGCTCAACGGCCTGATGGCCCTCGGCCCGCGCTACTGGCGGGCCCTGCGCCGCGCCGCGTTCCGGCTGCTGCGCGAGGACGCGCCGGCGCGCGCGGCGCTCGCCGGCTGCCTCGTCGAGCAGTCGGCCGCCGAATACCGGGTGCCGGCGCGCATCGGCGACTACACCGACATGTACGCATCGATCCATCATGCGACCAACATCGGCCGGCTGTTTCGTCCCGACAATCCGCTGATGCCCAACTTCCAGTGGCTGCCGGTGGGCTACCACGGGCGCGTGTCCTCGATCGGGGTGAGCGGCCAGGCGTTTCCCCGGCCCCGCGGCCAGACCATGCCGCCCGGGGCGAGCGCGCCCGTCTTCGGCGAATGCCGCCGCCTCGACTACGAGCTCGAGGTCGGCATCTGGATCGGCACCGGCAACCGCCAGGGCGAGCCGATCGCGCTCGACGATGCCGAATCCCATGTTTTCGGGCTGGGCCTGCTCAACGACTGGTCGGCCCGCGACATCCAGGCCTGGGAATACCAGCCGCTCGGCCCCTTCCTCGCCAAGAACTTCGCGACCACCGTCTCGCCCTGGATCGTCACGCTCGATGCGCTCGCACCGTTTCGCATCGCCTGGACCCGGCCGGCGGACCACCCCCAGCCGCTGCCGTATCTCGAGTCGGCGGGCAACCGCGAGCACGGCGGCTTCGACCTGCGGCTCGAGGCCCTGATCGAGACCGCCGCGATGCGCGAGCGGGGCGAGCCGCCCGCGCGCCTGTCGCAGACCACCTTCGCCCACTCCTACTGGAGCGTCGCCCAGATGATCGCGCACCATACGGTGGGCGGCTGCAACCTGGCCCCCGGCGACCTGCTCGGCAGCGGCACCCAGTCCGGGCCGGGCGAGACGGGCGAGGCCGGCGCCCTGATCGAACTCTCGGTGGGCGGCACCCGGCCGGTGGCGCTGCCCGGCGGCGAGGAGCGCACCTTCCTGGCCGACGGCGATCGCATCGTGTTCCGCGGCTGGTGCGAGCGCCCCGGGGCGGTACGGATCGGCTTCGGGGAATGCGCCGGGACGGTGCTGCCCGCGCGTTGATCCGGCCTTGCATCCGGGCGCACGACGGCGTTGGGGCGCCTCGCCGGGGCGGCCGATGGACGCCCCATGGGGCGCATGCCATACTCTGATTGCAGAATTTGAGTTCTGCGAGACAGAACGTCGTCGATCCCGAACACAGGCCTTCCATGAACCCAGCGCCGCATGACGACCCCCGGCCGATGCTGATCGGCGGCCAATGGACGAGCGCGGAAGCGAACGTCTTCGATTCGATCAACCCGGCCAGCGGGGAACGGAACTACCGCATCGCCGGCGCCGGTCCCGGGCACGTGGAGCTTGCCGTCGCCGCGGCGCGCGCGGCACAGGCCGAGCCGGCCTGGCGCGACATGCTGCCGCACCGGCGCGCCGCGCTGCTCATGCGCATCGCCGACGGCATGGAGGCCAATGCCGGGCTCCTCGCCGATGCCCAGCGCCTCGAGAACGGCAAGGTCGTCGCCGAATGCCGCAGCCAGGTCGCGAGCGCGGCGGCCACGTTTCGCTACTACGCCGCCGTCTGCGAGACACAGGGCGAGGACGTCACGCCGTCGCGCGGCGCGTACCTCTCGATGGCGATCCACGAGCCCCACGGCGTGGTCGCGGCCATCACGCCGTGGAATTCGCCGCTCACGATGGAGGCGCAGAAGGTCGCCCCGGCGCTGGCCGCCGGCAATGCCGTCATCCTCAAGCCTTCCGAGGTCACCCCCACGCCGGCGCTCGAACTCGGGCGCATCGCGCTCGAGGCGGGGCTCGCGCCGGGGCTGCTCAACGTCCTGCCGGGCTTCGGCGCCGAGGCCGGTGCGCCGCTGGTCGCGCACCCGGGTGTCGACATGGTCTCCTTCACCGGCGGCACCGGCAGCGGCCGAAGGATCGCCGAGCTCGCCGCGCGCAAGCTGATGCCGGTTGCCCTCGAGCTCGGCGGCAAGTCGCCTCACATCGTGTTCGCCGACGCCGACCTCGATGCGGCGGCCGACGCGATCATCGGCGGGAGCTTCGAAGGCAGCGGCCAGTCCTGCGTGGCCGGCTCGCGCCTGTTCGTCGAGCGCCCGATCCACGACGCCTTCGTCGCACGCATCGTCGAGCGCGCGCGCGCCCTGCGGGTCGACCTGCCCGACGCGCCCGGCGCGCAGATGGGGCCGATCGCCTCGTTCGGGCATCGCGAACGCATCGAGGCCATGGTGGGCTTCGCGCGCGAGCGCGGCGTGGAGGTGCTGTGCGGTGGCGGACGGCCCGAGGACCCGCGGCTCGCGACCGGCGCGTTCTACCTGCCCACCGTGCTCGCGCCGACCGACCCGGCCGACCCGATCGTGCGCGAGGAGATCTTCGGGCCGGTCCTGTGCGCGCTGCCCTTCGACGGCGAAGCCGACCTCGTCGCCCAGGCCAACGACAGCGTCTATGGCCTCGCGGCGGGGATCTGGACCCGCGACTTCCCGCGCGCATGGCGGGTCGCGCGCGCGCTCGCCGCCGGCACGGTATGGATCAATACCTACAAGCAGCTGTCGATCTCGACCCCGTTCGGCGGCTTCAAGGACAGCGGGCTCGGACGCGAGAAGGGGATCGGCGGGATGCGGCTGTACCAGCAGGCGAAGTCCATCTACATCGCCACACGCTGAACCCGACACAGGAGGACCACAGGATGGCGGCGCAGACGACGCAGCTCAGTTTCATCGGACTCGGCGTCATGGGCGAGCCGATGTGTCGCAACCTCGTGCAGAAGTCGGGCGCGCGAGTCATGGCATACGACCGCGACCCGGCGCCGCTCGAGCGCATCCGCCGGCACGGCGCCCAGGCATGCACCCAGCTGCGCGAAGCCGTCGAAGGCTCGAGCGTCATCTTCCTGTCCCTGCCCTCGGGCGAGGTGGTGCGCGAACTCGCGCTGGCCGACGGGGGCCTGCTCGACTGCACCTCCCGGGGCCAGGTCATCGTCGACACCAGCACCTCGCCGGTCGGATCGACGCGCGAGCTGGCCGAGCGCTTCGGCGAACGCGGCGTGAGCTTCATCGACGCCCCGGTCGCGCGCACGCGGGCCGCCGCCGAGGCCGGCGCCCTGTCGGTGATGGTGGGCGCGGACGCCGAGGTGTTCGAACGGGTTCGCGAATACATCGCCACCTTCGCCACCGACATCAGCCTCTGCGGGCCGGTGGGCTGCGGCCAGGTCGTCAAGATCCTCAACAACATGGTGCTGTTCGAGACCGTCATGGCGCTGTCCGAGGCCAGGGCCATCGGCGAGCGCGCCGGCGTCCCGGCCGAGCTGCTCTTCGACGTGCTGTCCAAGGGCTCGGCCGACAGCTTCGCCCTGCGCAACCATGGCATGAAGGCGATCGTCCCCGACGAGTTCCCGCTGCGCGCCTTCTCCACCGCCTACGCTCGCAAGGACCTGCGCTATGCGCGCGAGCTCGCCGCGCAGACCGGCGTCGACGCCCGCGGCGCCGAGACCGTCGACGGCTGGTTCGGCGCCGCGATCGACGCGGGCGAGGCCGACAACTACTTCCCGGTGATCGCACGGCGCATCGCGGCGACGCCCCGCGGTTCACAGTAGACTCGTGGCGATGCCATGGAGGAGACGATGACCTCGCCAGACATGCAACGCGCCGAGCCCCGGGACGGCGTCTGGGAAGCCTACGCGATCCGCTACGCCCGCCTGGACGAGCGGCGCCGCGTCGACAACTTCGTGCCCGTCGATCCGCACGACGGCCCGATGCCGATGGACTACTTCGTCTGGCTGC
>DAIMFM010000183.1:0-6422 GCA_036724585.1 Burkholderiaceae bacterium
CGACCGGCACCATGCCCAGGCCGGTCGGCTCCTGCCGCTGGCTCGCGAGATGGGCGTTCACCATGTCCTCGATCAGGTTGTTTCGGGTCATCGTGTGTATCACTCCGTGGGGAACTCTTCCGGATATCGGGACAGGTGCCGGGGCGGGCCTCAGCCCGCCCCCAAAAACAAGAAGAAACACAGCTTATTTTAGCAGAACAAAACGCCGCCGACTAACCTGGACGATCTCGCCGACCAGCAGGCCCAATCGTACCCGTCGCTCGGCCTGCTCGGCGAAGGCATCGGCCGGCACCGGGATGTCCTTGACGTCGACTCCCCGTGCGGCGAGATCGTTGCGCGCGCGCTCGGCGAGGGCCTCGCCCTCGCTGCGGACCAGCGCCTTGGGCAGGTCGAAATCGCTCGCCGAGGCGAGGCTCTCCATGACGTTGGCCTTGGTGCGGCCGCGCACCCGCTGGTTGACCTCGCGCTCGAGGTTGCGGCGGATGTCCTCGCGCATCGCCGCGACATCGCCGTCGGCCTGGCCGAGCTCGCGCGCGAACTCGGCATCCACCGCCGGCAGCACGGGCTCCTCGACCTTGACCAGCTTGATCTCGAAGCTCGCGGTCTTGCCGGCGAGTTCCTTCGAGCCGTAGTCCTCGGGGAAGGTCACCGGGCTGGTGCGCGATTCGCCCGCCTTCATGCCCCGCACGGCGCTTTCGAAATCGGCCAGCATGCGGCCTTCGCCGAGGACGAAGGCGAAGCCTTCGGCCGTGCCGCCCTCGAAGGCGACGTCGTCGATCTTGCCGACGAAGTCGATCGTGGCCTGGTCGCCGTCGGCGGCGGCGCGGTCGACCTCGTTCCAGGTGGCCCGCTGCTTGCGCAGGATCTCGATGGTCTTGTCGATCTCGGCGTCGCCCACCTCGCAGCTGACGCGCTCGACCTCGAGTGTCTCGACCTTCGGCGGGACGATCTCGGGGTAGACCTCGAACGTGGCATCGAACGCCAGCTCGCCTTCGGCCGCATCCTCGCGCGGGGCGATGCTGGGGTCGCCCGCCACCCGCAGCGAGTGCTCGGCGATGCCGTCGCTGAACGCCTTGCCGACGATGTCGCCCAGCACCTCGGCGCGCACCTGGCCGCCGTAGCCCTGGGCCACGATCTTCAGGGGAACCTTGCCCGGGCGGAAGCCGGCCATCTTGACGGTGCGTGCCAGCTTGCGCAGGCGCTGGGCAACCTCGCGGTCGACGTCGGCCATCGCGATGGTCATGGAGAGCTTGCGTTCGAGATTGCCGGTGTTTTCGAGTTGGGTTGCCATGTCTGTCGTCTTGTCTGATCGGCCCCTGGCCTGTGCGCGTATCCCGCAACGGCCCGGTCATCGGCCCCTTGCGGGAGGTTTCTCGCCCGGAGCGGTATCCGCACGAGCCCGTGCCACGAACAACGGTGGTGCGGCCGAAAGGACTCGAACCTTCACGCCAGCGAAGGCGCCAGGACCTAAACCTGGTGCGTCTACCAATTCCGCCACGGCCGCCTACGGGCAGCCGGCTATTCTAGCGCATGGGATTCGCCCGCTCCCGGCCCGCCCACCTCCTGCGGGCGGATCCGGTACCAGGCCACGTAGAGCGCGGGCACGAACAGGACCGTCAGGACCGTGGCGACGATCAGGCCGCCCATGATCGAGAAGGCCATCGGCCCCCAGAGCACGTCGCGCGACAGCGGGATCATGGCCAGCACCGCGGCGGCGGCCGTCAGGGCGATGGGCCTGAAGCGCCGCACGGCGGACTCGCGCACGGCGATCCACACCGCGATGCCGGCGTCGACGTCCTGGCGGATCTGGTCGACCAGGATCACCGTGTTGCGCATGATCATCCCGCCCAGCGCGATCGTGCCGAGCATGGCGACGAAACCGAAAGGCTTGTCGAACACGAGCAGCGCGGCCGCCACCCCGATGATGCCCAGCGGCGCCGTCAGCAGCACCATGGCCGCCAGCGAGAAGCGCCGCAGCTGCAGCATCAGGAGCAGGACCACGATGCCCAGCATCATCGGCATGCCGGCCGCGATCGAGGCCTCGGCGAGCGCATTGTCCTCCGCCGGGCCCGCGACCTCGATGCGGAACCCGGGCGGCAGTTCGGCACGCAGGCGATCGAGCGCGGGTGCGAGCTGCGCGCTGATGTGCGGTCCCAGCTCGGGGTCGACCAGGTCGGCGCGCACCACGATCACCGGTGTCCGGCTGCGCCGCCAGATGATGGGCTCCTCCATCACGGTCTCGATGCTGGCGACCTGCGACAGGGCCACGCTGGTGCCCCGCGCGGTGGGCACCTGGAGGCCGGCGACCGCCTCGACCGAACCCCGCTCGCCGGGCGGGGCCCGCAGCACCACGTCGATCAGCTGGTCATCCTCCCGGTAGCGCCCGATCGTGGCGCCCGAGACCACGGTGCCGAGCGCCTGCGAGATCTGGCCGCTGCTCAGGCCCAGGCGCCGGGCACGCGCCTGGTCGACCGTGACCCGCAGCGCCGGCGCCTGCAGCCCCCAGCTCTCGTGCGGATCGATCACCGCCGGGTGGTCCGCGATCGTCCGCACCACGTCGGCGGCGATCTCCTTGAGCTTCGCGATGTCGTCGCCCATCACCCGGAACTGGACGGGATAGGAGACCGGCGGGCCCAGCGGCGGCCGGAAGCCACGCGCGCGCACACCGGGGAAGTCACGGTCCAGGTGCACGCGCAGGCGTTCGAGCGCCCGGTCCCGGGCGGCCACGTCCCGGGTGAGGATCACGTACTGCGCATAGTTGGGCCGGAAGAGTTCCTGGTTGAGGGCAAGGAAATAGCGAGGCGAGCCGTTGCCGACGTAGCCGACGTAGGTGAGGACATCCTCGTCCTCGTCCAGCCACGCCTCGAGCCGCTTCGCCTGCGCCTCCGTGGCGGCGTAGCTCGAACCCTCGGGCAGCCAGAGCTCGACCAGGATCTCGGAACGATCGGAGTCCGGGAAGAACTGCTTCTCGGTGAAGCCCATGCCGACCGCCCCGAGCGCGAACGCCAGCACCGTCAGGCCCAGGGTGAGCCAGCGCCGGCGCATGCAGGCGTCGATCAGTCGGCGCAGGCGCCGGTAGAACGGCGTGTCGAAGACCTCGTGCGGCTCGCCCCTGCCGCGCCCGAGGACGTAGTAGCCGATGAAGGGGGTGGCGCCGACCGCGACGAGCCAGGAGACGAGGAGCGCGAGGGTCACGACGGCGAAGATGCCGAAGGTGTATTCGCCGGTGGCGGATTCCGCGGTCGCGATCGGCAGGAAGCCGGCCGCGGTGACCAGGGTTCCGGTCAGCATCGGGAAGGCCGTGGTCCGGTACGCATGGGTCGCCGCGCGAAACCGGTCCAGGCCCTCGTCCATCTTGCGCGCCATCATCTCGATGGCGATCATCGCGTCGTCGACCAGCAGGCCGAGCGCGATGATCAGCGCACCCGTGGAGATGCGGTGCAGGTCGATACCGAAGTACGCCATGAGCACGAAGGTGCCTGCCAGCACGAGCGGGATCGACATGGCGACGACCGAGCCGACCCGCAGGCCCAGGCTCAGGAAACTCACGAGCAGCACGATCCCGAGCGCCTCGGCCAGCACCTTCATGAACAGCCCGACGGCGCCGTGCACGATCCGCGGCTGGTCCGAGACCTTGGTGAACGAGATGCCCAGCGGCATGTCCGCCTCGAGGCGCGACATCGTCGCCGCGAGGTTCTCGCCCAGCCTGATCACGTCGCCGTCGCTCACCATCGAGACGCCCAGGCCGATCGCCTGGCGGCCGTCGAAACGCATGGTCCACACGGGCGGATCGACGTAGCCGCGCGTCACCCGGGCGATGTCGCCGAGGCGGATCAGCCTGCCGCCGGCATCGAGGGTCAGCGACTCGATCTCGGCGACCGAATCGAACTGGCCGGTCACGCGCAGCGGGATCGAGTGCGAGTCACCGTCGATGACGCCGCCCGGGGCGACGATGTTCTGCGCCTGCAGCTGGGAGGCGATCGCCTGGGCGCTCAGGCCGAGATTGGCGAGCTGGCGCGAGGAGATCTCGATGAAGATGCGCTGGTCCTGGACGCCGAAGAGCTCGATCTTCTGCACGTCCGGAACCCGCAGCAGCTCCTGCCGGACGCTCTCCGCGGTACGGCGAAGCTCCTCGAGGTCGAAGCCGTCGCCGGTGATCGCGTAGATGGTGCCGAAGACGTCGCCGAACTCGTCGTTGAAGAACGGTCCGACGACCTCCTCGGGCAGCAGGCGCCGGATGTCGCCGACCTTCTTGCGCACCTGGTACCAGACCTGCGCCACCTCGCCCGGCGGCGAGGAGTCCTCGAGCTCCAGGATGATCAGCGATTCGCCCGGTCGCGAATAGCTGGTGGTGTGCTTGAAGTACGGAACCTCCTGGAGGGTCTTCTCGATCCGGTTGGTGACGACCTCGTCGACCTGCGCCGTGGTCGCGCCCGGCCAGATGGTGCGCACGACCATGGCGCGGAACGTGAAGTCGGGATCCTCGCGCTGGCCGATGTGGAGGTAGGACCACGCCCCGGCGGCCGCCACCAGGAGCACGATGAACAGGGTCAGCTGCGGGAAGCGCAGCGCCACGGCCGAGAGGTTGAATCCCTCCCGCTCGCCCCCCGGGGGCACCCTCACCGGCCGGCCTCGGCCAGCCGGATCCTCTGGCCCGCATGCAGGAGGTTCGCGCCCGCGACCACGACCCGGTCGCCGGGCCGCAGGCCGGATTCGACGAGAACGCCGTCGTCGCGCATCTCGCCGAGCTCGACCGGCGCGCGCGACACGGTATCGTCGGGGCCGACGAGCCAGACCGCGGAGTCGCCGTCATGGGCGACCAGCGCCGCCAGCGGCACGACGATGCCACGCCGCAAATCGTGTTCGGCCTCGACCGTCGCGCTCATGCCGAGCGCGATGCCGGTGGTGTCGCCACGCAATGCGAGGCGCATCGGGTAGCTGCGGGTCGCCGGATCGGCCACCGGGGAGAGCTCGCGCAGGGTCGCCTCGAAGCTGCGCCCCGACAGCGCGGGCAGGCTGGCCCGCCAGCGCTCGATTCCGGCGATCGCGCCCCGATGGGCCTCGGGGACGTCGACGAGCAACTCGAACTGGTCCAGCGGCGCAACCCGGATCACGACCTGGCCGGCCGCGACCACCTGGCCGGCTTCCGAGTCGACGCCGGTGACGACACCCGGCGCGTCGGCGCGCAGGTCCTGGAACCGCGAACTGTTGCGCGCGCTCGCGAGCCCCGCGCTCGCCTGAGCGGCGCGCGCGCGGGCGGCATCCGCCGCCGCCTGCTGCCGGTCGAGCTGGCCCTGGCTGACGTAGCCCTGCGCCCGCAGTTCACGGATGCGCTCGAGCTCGCTCTCGGCCAGCTCGAGCTCCGTGCGCGCCGCCTCCAGCACGGCCCGGGCGGAGTCGATCGCCGGCCGTACGTCCTGCGAGTCGAGCGTGGCGAGGCTCTGCCCGGCTGCGACCCGGTCACCGATCGAGACCTTGCGTTCGGCGATCTTGCCGCCGACCCGAAAGCCATAGCGCACTTCGATACGGGGGCGCACCTCCGCCGGCAGGCGCAGGGCGTCGCTCAACACCTGCTCGCTGACGACCACCGTGCGCACCGGCCGCAGCGCCTCGGGCGGTGGCGGCGCCGCCTGGCCCTGGCAACCGGCCAGCAGGGCGGCCAGCAACAGGACGCCGATCAGGCGGGCGGACGGATTCGATGGCCGCGGAATCGGGCCGTCGCCACGGCCGCGCTGACGTGGGGAGCCCATCTGCATGGGATGTCCTGGGAGGGTTGGCGGAGGCCGTGGATGGTGTGGGAGCCGCTGGACCCGGGCCCTTGCGGCCATGCGAGGAGTAACTGACTCGGAGGTCATTAAGATATTGAAAGCCCGTTCCGGCGTCAACCGCCGCGTCGCCCCCATGCCTACAATCGCAGCCATGCCGCACTCCCGATCCGCCCACGTGATCCACGGGGTCGACCACTACGAGAACTTCCCGGTCGCCTCGCGCCTGGTGCCGTCGCGGCTGCGCCCCGCCATCATTGCGATCTACCGTTTCGCTCGCCATGCCGACGACATCGCCGACGAAGGCGATGCGCCCGCGAGCGAGCGCCTGCTGGAACTTCGTCGCCTGCGCGAGGCGATCCTTGCGGACCGCCGCGAGCATCCGGTCGTGCGCGAGGTCCTGGAAGCGGCCGATGCCCATGGCCTGCCGCGCGAACCCCTGCTGGCCCTGCTCGACGCCTTCGAGCAGGACCTGGTCACCCGTCGCTACCGGGACCGGAAGGGGCTGCTCGCCTACTGCCGGTGTTCGGCCAATCCGGTCGGCGAGCGCGTCCCGCGCCTGTTCGGCCGCTGGGACGCAGCGACGCAGCCGGCATCGGATGCCATCTGCTCCGGCCTGCAACTCGTGAATTTCCTCCAGGACGTGGCGAGCGACTG
>DAIMFM010000184.1:0-4218 GCA_036724585.1 Burkholderiaceae bacterium
GCCGGTCATGGACAGCATGGAGGTCGCGGCCACCGCGATGCCGTACAGGCCGGCGGCCGCGTACGAGGCGATGATCGCCGCGCAGACGAAGATCACCGGCCAGGCGGTGGACTTCATCGAGACCGCGATGCCGGCGATGATGTTGGTCGCATGGCCGGTCGTGGAGGCCTGGGCGACGTACCTGACGGGCCCGTACTGGGTGCCGGTGTAGTACTCGGTCACCCAGACGATCAGCCCGGTCAGCACCATGCCGACCACCACGCACAGCCACAGCCCCATCACCGAGATGCCGCTCGCCGCGAGGTCGACGCCGTTGAACATCCAGGCGGTGACGAAGTACGAAACCACGGTGGCGATGCCGCCGGCCCAGATGAGGCCCTTGTAGAGCGCGCCCATCACGTTCGTCTGGCCGTCCTTCGCCTTGACGAAGATCGCGCCGATGATCGAGGCGACGATCGACATGCCACCCAGCGCCAGCGGATACACCACCGCCTGGAACTCGGCGCCCGTGATCATCAGCGAGCCGAGCAGCATGGTCGCGATCAGCGTCACCGCGTAGGTCTCGAAGAGGTCGGCGGCCATGCCGGCGCAGTCGCCGACGTTGTCGCCCACGTTGTCGGCGATGACCGCCGGGTTGCGCGGGTCGTCCTCGGGAATCCCGGCTTCCACCTTGCCGACCAGGTCGGCGCCGACGTCGGCGCCCTTGGTGAAGATCCCGCCGCCCAGTCGCGCGAAGATGGAGATCAGCGAGGAGCCGAAGGCCAGGCCGATCAGCGGCTTGATGACGTCATGGACGTTGGTGTCGGCGGGCACGCCGTTGCGCATCAGGAATGCGTAGTAGCCGGCGACGCCGAGCAGGCCCAGGCCCACCACCAGCATCCCGGTGATGGCGCCCCCGCGGAAGGCGACGTCGAAGGCGGCCGAGAGGCCCTTGCTGGCCGCCTGCGCGGTGCGCACGTTGGCGCGCACCGAGACGTTCATCCCGATGTAGCCGGCGACGCCCGACAGGATGGCGCCGATCGCGAAGCCGATCGCGGTCGGCCAGGCAAGGCCCGGCACGAAGCCGATGATGAGGAACAGGACGACACCGACCAGGGCGATGGTGCGGTACTGCCGGTTGAGATAGGCCTTGGCGCCTTGCTGGATCGCCCCCGCGATCTCCTGCATGCGCGCGTTGCCCGCATCGAGCGAGAAGATCCACCGGCTCGAAACGATGCCGTAAACCACCGCGGCGAGGCCGCAAGCCAAGGCAAGCCAAAGGCCCGCCGATACGGCTCCTGTCATTATCTGCCCTCCGAATCAGTCGTTATCAGTCGAGATCATTGCTGCGATCGCCCGCAATATTACGCGCTCCGCCCGCCGGCTGCGTGTCGGCGGGCCGCGCAAGCTCCGGGGATTCGTGCTCGCCGCGACGTTCCGGAGGGAGCGCGGGCCCCGGCGAAGCCCCCGCGGGGACCGGCGAAGCCGCGGAAGCGACTACTCCAGGACCGCGAGCGCCCGGGCCGTGATCTCCTCGACGCTGCCCGTGCCGGAGATGCTGTGGTAGGCCGGCGCGGCCGGATCGCCGCTGGCGGCCCATTTCGAGTAGTACTCGACGAGCGGGCGGGTCTGGGCGTGGTAGACCTCGAGGCGCTTGCGCACGGTGTCCTCGCGATCGTCGTCGCGCTGCACGAGCGGCTCGCCGGTCTCGTCATCGCGGCCTTCGACCTTGGGCGGGTTGAAGCGCAGGTGGTAGGTGCGGCCGCTGGGGGCGTGGACCCGGCGGCCGGTGATCCGCTCGATGATCGCCGAGTCCGGGACGTCGATCTCGAGGACATGGTCGAGGGCGACGGCGGCCTGCTTCATGGCATCGGCCTGCGGGATCGTGCGGGGGAATCCGTCGAACAGGTAGCCCCTGGCGCAGTCGGGCTCCTTCAGGCGTTCGGTGACGAGGCCGATGATGATCTCGTCGGAGACGAGGCCGCCCGATTCCATCACCTTCTTCGCCTCGAGCCCGAGGGGCGTGCCGGCCTTGACGGCGGCGCGCAGCATGTCGCCGGTGGAGATCTGCGGAATGCCGAATCGCTTGCAGATGAAGGCGGCCTGCGTACCTTTTCCGGCGCCCGGGGCGCCCAGCAGAATCAAACGCATGAGAGTTCCGTCCAGAAAGGGGGCTGAGGGTATCCCCAATGCAGGGGGCGGTCAATTTCGGCCGCTGGCGCCGAAGGCGGCCCGGACCCGCTCGAGGTCGGCGGGCGTGTCGACGCCCGCGGGCGGCGCCTGCCCGGCCCGGTGGACGACGATCGGGTAGCCGTGCCAGAGGGCCCGCAGCTGCTCGAGCGACTCGATCGCCTCGAGCGGCGAGCGCTCGAGGCCCGGATAGGCGCGCAGGAAGCCGCAACGGTAGGCGTAGAGCCCGACATGGCGCAGCGGCGCGGGCGCGCCGGCGGCCAGGGCCTCCGGCAGGCGCTGCGGAAACCCGGCCATGTGGTCCCGGTCGAAGGGGATCGGGGCGCGCGAGAAGTAGAGCGCGCGCATCCGTCGGTCGCAGACGATCTTCACGACATTGGGGTCGAGGAAGTCCGCGGCCGAGGCGAGCGGGTGGCCGGCGGTGGCGATCGCGGCGTCGGCGTCCGCGGCCAGGCAGGCAGCGACTGCCGCGACCAGTTGCGGCGGCACCTGGGGCTCGTCGCCCTGGACGTTCACGACGATCGTGTCGTCGGCCAGGCCGAGGAGCGCGGCCGCCTCGGCGAGGCGGTCGGTCCCGGTGGGGTGGTCCGCGCGGGTCATGATCGCCTCGTGGCCGGCGGCCCGGACCGCGTCGGCGATGCGGGCGTCGTCGGTGGCGATGGCGACGCGTTGCGCGCCGGCGGCGCGGGCGCGTTCGGCCACGCGGACGACCATCGGCTGCCCGCCGATGTCGGCCAGCGCCTTGCCGGGCAGCCGCGTGGACGCCATCCGGGCCGGGACGAGGGCCACGAAGTCCGGGGCCGGCGGGCGCCCGGGCGCCGTCTCAGGCGCCATGCCCGGGGTCGATGCGACGGGCCTCGTCGGCGAGCATGACCGGGATGTCGTCGCGGATCGGATAGGCCAGCCTGTCGCGGCTGCAGACGAGTTCGGCCTCGATCGCCGGCGCGCCGGGCGGGTCGCGGCGCAACTGCAGCGGGCCCTTGCAGAGCGGGCAGACGAGGATCTCAAGCAGTCGTTTGTCCACGGGCGGCGGCCTCCAGCCAGTCGATCAGGGACGGATCGCAACGCGCGACCGAACGCAGGGCCCAGAGGTCCTGCAAGGGCATGCCATCGCATTTTACGGCGTCCTTCATCGTCATCACGACCAGCTCCTCGCTGCGCTCGGCGAGCAGGGCGGGGTCGATCCGGGCATGGTCGGCGAGCGCCACGTTGCGGCTGCGCAGCCCGAGATCGTCCAGGACGTCGAAGAAGCGCCCGGGCGAGGCGATGCCGGCGATCGCGAGCACCTCCCGCCCGCCGACGTGGCTGGCGAAGCGGTGTGCGGGTATGCGGTGCGCGGGGTCGTCGAGCGCGACGAACTCCACCGGCTCGAGCCGCGAGGCATGGGTGCGGGGATGGGCGACCGGGGCCGGCCCCCCGCCGTTGACCACCACCGCATCCATGCCGTCCACGTGGGCGAGGGGCTCGCGCAGCGGTCCGGCGGGCAGCAGCCGGCCATTGCCCGCGCCGCGCCCATCGAAGACGGCGATCTCGATGTCGCGGGGCAGTGCCGCATGCTGCAGGCCGTCGTCGGATATGACGATGGCGATGTCCGGGTTGGCGTCGCGCAGGAGCTCGAGCGCCGCCTGCCGGTCGACGCCGGCCGCGACCGGCAGGCCGGTCTCGCGGGCGAGCATCAGCGGCTCGTCGCCGACCTCGTCGGCATCGTCACCGGGCCCGACCAGCACGGGCTCGCCGGAGCGGCGCCGGTAGCCGCGGCACAGGATGCCGCAGCGCCAGCCGCGCGCCGCCAGCTCGCCGGCGATGGCCGCCACGAGGGGGGTCTTGCCGGCGCCCCCCACCACCAGGTTGCCGACCACCACCACCAGGGGTGGACCCCGCCGGCGGGCGCGGGCGGCCAGGATCCGTTGCCGGCGCGAGCCCGAGACGGCGGCGGTGAGCATCGACAGCGGCCGCAGCGCGAGCCCCGCGAGCATGTCGGCCATGCCGCCCGGGGGCCGGAACCAGAATCGCGCGAGCGCGGCTTCGAACCGCTCGCGCAGGGCCTCG
>DAIMFM010000184.1:4228-6414 GCA_036724585.1 Burkholderiaceae bacterium
CTGTCCGCGGCGAACGTGACCCGTTCGAGGCCGGCGCGTCGGGCCGAATCGAGCACCGCGATCACCGACTGGTGGGGAGCGCCGGCGTCGGCGTAGATGACGAGGACCGGCGGCTTCGGCCCCTCGGCCTCGCGGCGCAGCTGGGCCACCAGCGCGACCGGCGAGAGCACCGTTCCCGAGCCGGCGATCCGGTACTGGCCGTCGGCCGACACGGCGACGACGACCTCCTTGGGGCGTTCGGCGACGGGCGCCGCGCTGGCATCGGGCAGGTCGACCTTGAGCTCGGTGAACTTCGAGTAGGTCGTGGTGACCATCAGGAAGATCAGGATGACGAGCAGGACGTCGATCAGGGGCACGAAGTTGATCTCGGGATCCTCGCGCCGGATGCCGCGCCGGAAGTTCATTTCCGGTCGCCCATCAGGACCTCGACCAGGCGCAGCGACTGCTGCTCCATCTCGACGAGGTAGCTGTCGACACGGGCGCGGAAGTGGCGATAGGCGATCATCGCCGGAATGGCCACCAGGATGCCGAAGGCGGTGTTGTAGAGCGCGATCGAGATGCCATGGGCGAGCTGCTGCGGATCCGTGCCGGTGGGCCCCTGGGCGCCGAAGATCTCGATCATGCCGATGACGGTGCCGAACAGGCCCAGCAGCGGGGCGGTCGAGGCGATCGTCCCCAGCGCGCTCAGGTAGCGCTCGAGGTCGACCGAGACCGCGCGGCCGGTCTCCTCCATGGCCTCCTTCATGAGGTCGCGCGAGCTGCCGCGCTGGCGGATGCCGCTCGCCAGCACGCGCCCGAGCGGCGAGCTGAGCGCGAGGCGCTGCGCCATCTCGCCGGTGATCTGGGCGTTGCGGCAGACCGTGAGGACCTCCTCGAGGACGCCCGAGGGGATGACCTTGTCGCGCCGCAGGGAGAGCGATCGTTCGACGATCAGGGCGACCGCCATGATCGAGGCGACGATGAGGAACCAGATCGGCCAGCCGGCGGCTTGAATCAACGAGAACAAGGCAGGACTCCGTGGACCGGGCGACAGGAACATCCGCCCCGCTCGCATGGCGACGACAAGCGAGGCTTCCCCCGGGGATGAGCGCGAATTGTCGGCGTTTTTTACCCATGCGGGCAAGCGCGGCTGCCGGACGGCCGCAACGACTCGACCGGCACCGCGGCGGGCGCCCGCTACAATGCCCGCATCGATGCCGCCTGCGGCGATCCCCTTGCCACGACAGCGCGCGTGCAGCCAGTTCCAAATTTGCCGCGATCCGCCCCCTCGGCCGCCCGGGGCCGCGAGATCCTCAGCGTCTCCGAACTCAACGGCCGCGTCGCCGGCCTGATCGAGTCGAGCCTCGGTCCCGTCTGGGTGGCGGGCGAGATCTCCAACTTCGTTCGAGCCGCGAGCCAGCACTGCTATTTCACGCTCAAGGACGCCGGCGCCCAGGTGCGCTGCGTGATGTTCCGGTCGCGGGCGCGCGGACTCGATTTCGCGCCGCGCGAAGGCGACCGGGTCGAGGTGCTGGCCCAGGCGTCGCTCTACCAGGCCCGGGGCGACTTCCAGCTCGGGGTCGAGCAGATGCGCCAGGCGGGCGCCGGCGACCTGTTCCGGGAATTCATGCGGCTGCGGGCCCGGCTCGAGGCCGAGGGGCTCTTCGAGGCGGCGCGCAAGCGCCCGATCGCACCCCTGCCGCGCGCCATCGGCGTGGTCACCTCGCCCGCGGCGGCGGCGCTGCGCGATGTGCTGACGACCCTGGCGCGTCGCGCCGCCCATGTGCCGGTCATCGTCTACCCGACGCCTGTGCAGGGCATCGATGCGCCGCCGTCGATCGTCGCCGCCCTCGAACGGGCGAACCGGCGCCGGGAAGTGGATGTCCTGCTGCTCGTGCGTGGCGGCGGCTCGATCGAGGATCTCTGGTCCTTCAACGACGAGCGGGTCGCCCGCGCGATCCATGCCTCGGCCCTGCCGGTGATCGCCGGCGTGGGCCATGAGACCGACGTGACGATCGCGGATTTCGTCGCCGATGCCCGCGCCCCGACACCCACGGGCGCGGCGGTGCTGGCGGCCACCGACCGGCGCGAACTGCTCGAGGCACTCGAGCGCCAGGTCGTCGAGATGGTGCGCTGTTCGCGCCGCTGGCTGCGCCAGCGCGAGCAGCGCCTCGACATGGCGACGCGCCTGCTGCGGCCGCCGTCCG
>DAIMFM010000185.1:0-6406 GCA_036724585.1 Burkholderiaceae bacterium
CGTGGTCGGCATCGCCGGCGGTCCGGAGAAATGCCGCATCGTGACCGAGGAATACGGCTTCGATGCCTGCGTCGACTACAAGGCCGGCCGCCTGCACGAGGACCTGAAGGCCGCGGCGCCCGACGGCATCGACGGCAACTTCGAAAACGTCGGGGGCGAGGTCTTCGACGCCATCCTGGCGCGCATGAACGCCTTCGGCCGTGTCGCCGTCTGCGGCCTCATCTCCGGCTACTCCGGCGAGCCGATTCCCCTGCGCAACGTTCGCTCGATCCTCGTGAACCGCCTGCTGGTGCGCGGCTTCATCGTGTCGGACGACATGAGCTCCTGGCCGCCGGCGCTCGAGGAACTTTCCGACCTGGTCGGCAAGGGTGAGCTCAAGTACCGCGAGACGATCGCCGAGGGGATCGAATCGGCGCCGTCGGCCTTCATCGGCCTGCTCGGCGGGCGTAATATCGGCAAGCAGCTGGTACGACTCGCCTGACGCAGCCCTCCGGGCCGCCGGCCCGGGCCGCGCGCCGGCCCGGCCCCGGGTCGCCCGCGGGCCGATCACGACAACCAGAACGGAGACGACAGATGAATGCTCCCGACAAATCGGTCCGCTCCCGGGTCAGCGCGGAGGAATGGCAGCTGCGCTGCGACCTCGCCGCCTGTTACCGGCTGGTCGCGATGTACGGCTGGGACGACCTGGTCTTCACCCATCTCTCCGCGCGCCTGCCCGGACCCGAGCACCATTTCCTGATCAATCCCTACGGGATGATGTTCGAGGAGATCACCGCCAGCAGCCTGGTCAAGGTCGACATGGACTGCCGGCCGCTGCTGCCGACGCCGTATCCCGTGAACCCGGCCGGCTTCGTGATCCACAGTGCAATCCATCTCGGGCGCGAGGACGTCGTATGCGTGATGCATACGCACACGCCGGCGGGCGTCGCCGTGTCGGCGCAGCAGGAGGGCCTGCTGCCGATCTCGCAGCAGGCCACCGTGGCCCTTGCGTCGCTCGCCTATCACGACTACGAAGGGATCGCGGTGCGCGACGACGAGAAGGCCCGCCTGCAGCAGCACCTGGGCGACGCCAGCGCCATGATCCTGCGCAACCATGGCTTGCTCACGGTGGGCGCGACGGTCGCCGACGCCTTCCTCGTCATGTTCACGCTCGAACGCGCCTGCCAGGTGCAGGTGCTTGCCCAGTCGGGCGGTGCGGCGCTCACGCCCGTGGACCCGCGGGTGCTGGCCGGGGTGCGCGATGCGCTGCGGATCGTGGGCGTCGGCAAGACCGGCGGGGAGATCGCCTGGCCGGCCCTGTTGCGCAAGCTCGACCGGGTCAATCCGGGCTACGCCGACTGAGCGCATCCGGTCCTCCCACCACGACGAGCCGGAGGCAAGTCGAGATGCACGGGAACACATCACCCGAGATCCGCAGCGGCAACCACGCCGACCTCGGCGACGGCATCCGGCTGCACTACGCCTGCGCCGGTCGGCCCGGCGATCCGCTGATGCTCTTCATGCATGGCTTCCCGGAGTTCTGGTACGCCTGGCGCGAGCTCCTGCCGCACTACGGCCGGCATCGCTTCGCGGTCGCGCCCGACCTGCGCGGCTACAACCTGTCGTCGCGACCCGCCGAGGTGGAGCAGTACAAGATCGGTCGACTCATCGAGGATGTCGATCGCTTCATCAAGGCGCTGGGCTACCAGGACGCCATCGTGGTCGCCCACGACTGGGGTGGGGCGCTGGCCTGGTCGGTGGCGATCAGCCGGCCGCAGCTGATCAGCCGGCTGGTGATGATGAATGCCCCGCATCCGATCCCGTTCGCCCGGGCGCTGGCCACCGATCCCGCGCAGCAGGCCGCCAGCCAGTACATGAACTGGCTGCGTCGGCCCGGCTCCGAGGATGTGCTCGCGGCCGACGACTTTGCGCTGATGCAGAAGTTCCTGCGCGGCTTCTCGCAGGCGGAATGGCTCGACGGGCCCACGCTCGCCGCCTACAAGGAGGCCTGGGGCCAGCCCGGGGCGATCCGCGGCGGCGTGAACTGGTACCGGGCGTCACCGATCCATCCGGCCAGCGACACCGAACCCGGCGCGAGCCGGCTCGAGCTGCGCGAGGAAGACTTCATCGTCCCGATGCCGACACTGCTGATCTGGGGCGAGCAGGACCAGGCGCTGCTGCCGGTACTGCTGGACGGCATCGAGCGGGTGGTGCCGCAGCTTCGCCTGCTGCGGATCCCCGACGCCACGCACTGGCTGGTGCACGAGAAGCCCGACGTGATCCGCGCGGCGATCGACGATTTCCTCGGCGATGGTGCTTGATCCGAGGGGCGCGCAGCCGATCGAATCCACCCGGTGCGCGGCGCGAGATGCCAAGCTTCTTTTGTGATCTCGATGACGGAACCCGCCTGGAGTGCAGGACTTCGGGCGAGATCTCCGGCGCGCCGGTCGTCCTGGTTTTTCTCCATGAAGGGCTCGGATGCCTTGATCTCTGGAGGGATTTTCCGGAAGCGCTGTCGCGGGCTACCGGCCTGCCGGCCTTGTGGTACAGCCGGGCCGGATACGGACGATCATCGGGTATCGAGTGGCCCCGCCCGGTGACGTACATGCATCACGAGGCGCTGGCGGTGCTGCCGAATCTCCTGGATGAGCTGGGAATCTCCGATGTGATCCTGTTCGGACACAGTAATGGCGCTTCGATTTCCCTGATCTATGCCGGGTGCGGGCATGCAGATCGGGTGCGAGGCATTATCGTCGAATCACCCCATGTGTTCATAGAGAATGTGACCGTGGAGTCGATCCGCGACCTGGTCGAGCAGTACGAGCATGGGAATCTCCGGTCCCGGCTCGCACGCTACCAGGGAGAGAATGTGGATTGTGCCTTCCGCGGATTCGCGGAGACATGGCTCGTTCCGGAGAATGCATCGTGGAATATCCTGGATTATGTCAGGAGAATCCGGGTGCCTACGCTCGCCATCCAGGGACGAGATGATCGCTACGGCACGTTGAAACAGATCGAAGCGATCCAGGACGCTGCCCCGGGATTCGTCGAGTCGGACATCATCGACCAATGTGGCCATCACCCTCACTTCGAGGCGACGAGTCTGGTCCTCAGCCGGAGTACGGAATTCATACGCAAGGTACTGGAGCGCGAGGATTCAGGCTGACGCGCCCGGGGCGACCGATCCCGGGGTTCGCGTGAACACGAAACACTCGTCGCGCTCACGGTAGCCGTTCGCCGGCGCGCCCGGCGTGTTCCACGTCCTTTCGATGAAGCGAACCTCGCCGTCGCCCGTCACTTCGACGAGCGTCGAGGCCCGGGTGCCGTAGCCGCCGAAACCGTCATCAGCGCCGCTGGGCGCGATGAAGGCCGTGGACAGGTAGCGCTCGCGCGCGATGCCGACGCCCGAATCGGGCAGGAGGTGCTCGGGAGGGATGTCCCGATCGAGCAGCGCATCGAAGAGGAATTCCTCGGGCGCGCCTTCGAGCTCGAGGCTCTCGGCAAGCCGTTGCCTGAGCCTCTCGACCTTGGGCCAGGGCGAATCGAGCCGGTCGTTCGAGATTCCGTAGATGCCCGGGGGCAGCTTGCGCGCCTGGCCGACGTCGTTGACATACCAGGCGGCGGGCGACGACCCGAACTCGAACAGGAGCAGGTTGAAGCCCCCGTAGTCCGATGCCTGGTGCGCGATCCGCCTCGCGTAGTCCGCGATGGGCTCGCGTCCGCGCACGAAATCGGCGACCAGGCTGCCGCGCGAGCGCGGCGCCTTGGCCGGCAGCCCGCTGCGGTGGTTGGTGACCGCCGCGACGCGCCCCTGGCGGGATGCGGCCAGCCATGTGCCGCCGGCGAGCTGGTCGCGACCCCCGAAGACATCGCCCGCATCGGCCCACCAGTGCGCCTGCTGGGTGGGGCGCGAGAAGTACTCGTCGCGATTGCTGGCCAGGCGCAGCGCCGGGCCGCCGCGGTCGACCAGGTCGAACGCGAAGGCGATCAGGCACATGGCGCATCCCCCTGCATCTCGAAGACCTCGACGTGGGCGGGCGCCACGAGCAGGGCATCGAGGCCGGCCGCTGCGGCGAGCTCGTTGCGCAGCGCCAGCAGGCCCGTCGCGTCCGCGGCCGGGGGCAGCTCGTAGCTCTCGAGCCAGGTGCGCTGCCCCGGCGCCTCCTGGCGGCGGTGGCCGAACCGGGTCGACGCGTCCGCGCCGAGGCGGGCACGAATCGCGGCCTGGAGCCGGCCGAGCTGTGCGGCGACTCGTTGGTCGTCGTCCGGATTCGCCTTGAAGTACACGAAGACGACCATGCGGGGCATCGGCTCGAATCAGCCGGCCGGCGCCGTCGCGTCCGGGACGGAATACGGCAGTTCGCCGATCAGGAGCGGTTCGCCGGCGACGCGCAGTTCGGCATCGGCCGCTGCCTGCATCCGGTACTCCACGAGCAGGACGGCCCCGCCGTCGGGCGCCGGGGCGGAAAGCACCACGCTGCCGACTTCGGCGTCCCCGGCGTGGACCGGGGCGCCGGGCGCCCACAGGGAATCGTCCGCCGGGGGGGTGGCGAGCCGGGCCGCGAACATCCGGCGCTTGAGCTTGCCGAGATACTGCGTGCGGGCGACGACCTCCTGCCCGGGGTAGCAGCCCTTGCGAAAGCCGACGCCGTCGACCAGCTCGTAGTTGATCATCTGCGGCACATAGGCTTCGCGGGTCGCGGCGGTGATCCTGGGCACGCCCGCGAGCACCTCGAGCCAGCGATCGACGTCGGCCGACACCGTGGCGAGCTGCCGTCCCAGGCGGTCGGCCGCATCGGCCGCCTGCGCGGCCGGCGCCGCGAGCAGCCAGCGACCGACTCGCCTGTCGCCCAGCATGACGGGCGGCAGGCCGAGCACACAGGCATCCTCGCGCCAGGCGACCTGGTTGGCGGCGGGTGGCTCGAAGCCGAGGGCGGCGATGGCCGCGGGCGCCGCATCGCCGTAGGCGCCGAGCACCCCGAAGTCCGCGCCGCGATCGTGGATCTTGAGCTTGGCCCGCAGGACGTACATCGAGAGCCGCCTTGCCGCATCCGGCAGGACGTCGCGGCCGGTGAGCAGGCGAAAGCCGTCCGGGCCGCGCGCCAGCACGAAGGTGGTTAGCAGCCGACCCTTGGGCGTGCAGTAGCCGCCGATCCCGGCGCCGTCGGGCGGGATCGCGGCGACATCGCTGCTGAGCTGGGACTGGAGGAAGGCGTCGGTCTCGGGACCCTCGGCATCGATGCAGCCCCAGTGCGGCAGCAGGGCGACGCTGCCGGCGGCGATCGCCCCGACGTCCATGGGCGTGACTGGCGTGGGAGTTTCGTTCGTCATCACCGGTATTATAGGAAGTCCCCGAATTCCTCGACCCGCATGAAGCGACTGCTGCTGGCACTCGTCGTCGTCGTGGCCGCGGCGGCCGCGGCCGCAGGATGGCTCTGGCACCAATACGGGCACGCCCCGATCGCCCTCGCAAGTGCGCCCACCATCGTCACCATCGCCAAGGGCTCCGGCGGCGTGGCAATCGCCCGGCAGCTGCGCGAGGCGGGTGTCGATGTCGAGCCGCTCCTGCTGCGCGCCGCCTTGCGCCTGCGCGGCGATGGCGCGCGCATGAAGGCCGGCACCTACCGGATCGAAGCCGGGACCACGCTCGAGCGCCTGCTCGACCGGCTGGTTGCCGGGGACGTGATCCTCGAGGAGATCCGGATCGTCGAGGGCTGGACCTTCCGGCAGCTGCGTGCCGCGATCGACGCCCATCCGGCGCTCGCCCACGACTCGCGCGATCTCACCGAAGCCGAGTTGCTCGAGCGCCTGGAGCTGCCCTACGAGCATCCCGAGGGACTGTTCTTTCCCAACACCTATCACTTCTCGCGCGGCGCGAGCGACTTCGAGATCCTGGCCCAGGCCGCGGGGCTCATGCGCTCGCACCTCGAAGCGGCCTGGGCGGGGCGAGTCCCGGAGCTGCCCCTGGAGGATCCCTACGAATTGCTGATCCTCGCCTCGATCATCGAAAAGGAAACCGGGCTCGAGGAGGATCGCCGCCGGGTGGCCGGCGTGTTCGTCAACCGGCTGCGGATCGGCATGATGCTCCAGAGCGATCCCACCACCATCTACGGCATGGGCGAGGCATTCGATGGGAACCTGCGTCGGCGGGACCTGCGCACGGACACGCCCCACAATACCTATACGCGCGCCGGCCTGCCGCCCACGCCGATCGCGTTGCCCGGCGAGGCCTCGCTGCTGGCGGCGGCCAACCCCGCGGAGACGCGTGACCTGTATTTCGTCTCCCGGGGCGACGGCAGCAGCGAATTCTCCGAGACGCTCGATGCGCACAACCGGGCGGTGCGCGAGTTCCAGCTGAAGCGGCGGTCGAACGAGGGCGCAACGAAATGAAGGGCCGGTTCATCAGCTTCGAGGGCATCGACGGCGC
>DAIMFM010000186.1:0-2381 GCA_036724585.1 Burkholderiaceae bacterium
CTCCGAGTCGAACCGGCAGCCCGGGTAGCGGTTGTTGTACCAGGTGCCGCCCAGATCGGGCGCCGCCTCGAGGACCGTTGCGCTGATGCCCAGGTCGATGAGCCGCTTGATCTGGTAGATACCGGCAACCCCGGCGCCGATGACGATCGCTTCGAAATCCGCTCGTGCCGCTGCGGCCATGCCTTGTCTCCATGCCGGCGCGCCTGGCGCCCCGGTTTGTCCGTGTCGGTTCGTGTTCGGCTTCCAGTATGGCGCACGCCGGCGCCGAGCGCGACTCCCGGGGGCCAGCCGCCGGTGGACCAGTCGCTGCCATCGGCGCCGGGCCACCTGCCGGGCGAGCTTCCCTTAGCCCGTACACTGCTGCCATCGGCCGGGAAGGCCTGACAGCATCGGCCGGGAAGGCCGGACAGCGACGGACCTGGACATGAGTGAACGCATCGTCATCGTCGGCGGCGGCGCCGGCGGCCTGGAGCTCGCCTGCAAGCTCGGCCGCAAGCTGGGCCAGGAGGCCGTCACCCTGGTCGACCAGTATCTCTTCCACGTCTGGAAGCCGTCGCTGCACGAGGTGGCGGCGGGCACCCTCGATATCCACCAGGAGGGCCTGTCCTACGAGATGCTCGCCCACGACAACCGCTTCCGCTTCGTCCTCGGGCCGATGACGGGCCTCGATACGGCCGCGCGCGAGGTGTCGGTGGCGGCGGTTCACGACGAGGCGGGCGTCGAGCTGATCCCGGCGCGCCGGGTCCCGTACGACGTGCTCGTCATCGCGATCGGCAGCACGTCCAACTATTTCGGCGTGCCCGGTGCGGCCGAGCACTCGGTGTCGCTGAACGCGCCCGTCGATGCCGAGCAGTTCCGGTTGACGATGCTCAAGCTGCTGGTCGCGGCGGAGCGACACCGGGCGGAGAACGAGGAGGCCGCGGTCGACATCGTGATCATCGGGGCCGGCGCCACCGGGGTCGAGCTGGCCGCCGAGCTGCGCGAGGCGAGCGTGGTGCATTCCCACTACGGGTTTCGCCGCATCGATCCGGTGCGCGACATCCGCATCTCCTTGCTGGAGGGGGCCGACCGCATTCTCTCGCCCCTGCCCGTCAAGGTGTCCAACGCCGCCGCGAAGCTGCTGCACGAGCGCAGCGTGCGCATCGAGACCGACTGCCGCGTCTCCTCGATCAGCGCGACCGAGGTGACCGCGGACGATGGTCGAAGCTTCCCGGCCGACCTCGTGGTCTGGGCGGCGGGCATCAAGGCGCCGAAGCTGCTGGCCGAACTCGGCCTGCCGACGGCGCGCAACGGCGCGGTCCAGGTCGGGCCCGACCTGCGGGTGGCCGGCCTTGACGGCGTGTTCGCGATCGGCGACTGCGCCTTCTGCGTGCTCGAGGACGGCAAGCCCGTCCCGCCGCGCGCCCAGGCCGCGCACCAGCAGGCGAGCTTCCTGTACAAGGCGCTGGTCGCGCGCGCCGGCGGTGATCGCGGGGCGCCGCACGGTCGCTACGTCTACAGGGACTACGGCTCGCTAGTCTCGATCGGCACCCGCGATTCGGTCGGGAACCTCATGGGCAACCTGTTCTCGTCGAGCTGGTTCGTGCAGGGACTGCTGGCGCGCTGGATGTACGCCAGCCTGCACCTGATGCACCACAACGCGGTGCTCGGCACGATGCGCACCGCGGTGCTGGCGGTGGCGCGCTTCCTCGTGCGTCGCGCGACCCCGCAGGTGAAGCTGCATTGATGTGGCCGCGGTCGTCGTGCGTCGGCCGGCACGCGTAGGATGAGGCCCTGGACAACGAGGCCCCGGACGGAGCCCGAGGAAGGAGAAGCCATGCCGATCGCATCCCATGTATTCATCGTCAATTCCGCGGTCCCGCCCGAGATCGAGGACGACTGGAACCGCTGGTACAACGAAGTGCACCTGCCCGAGATCGGCGACTGTCCCGGCTTTCTGTCGGCGCAGCGCTTCGTGTGCGAGGACGCCTCGGGCCGGCGCTACACCGCGATCTACGAGCTCGAGAGCCTCGAGGCGATGCAGAGCGCCGAGCTGGCGGCGCGCCGTGGCTGGGCGCAGTTCACCGGCAAGGTGGAGTTCAAGTCCGGTGTCTTCTCGAAGATCGCCGAACACATTCCGGCCCGTGGCTGAGGCCTTGCCGCCTGGCCCGCTGCCCAGCGCCGCGCTCGAGCAGGACTGGAACCGGCGCCAGCTGGAGCCCGATGCGCCCCGGCCGGCGTTCCGCGTGTGGCGCTATGCCCGACCCGGGATCGTTCTCGGCGTCTCGCAGCGATCCCGCCTGGCCGAGGTGCGCGAGCGAGCGGGCGATCACTTCGAGGTGCTGGCCCGCGAATCGGGCGGTGGGGCGGTGCTGGTCTGGCCGGGCTTCGTGAGCCTGTCG
>DAIMFM010000186.1:2391-6371 GCA_036724585.1 Burkholderiaceae bacterium
CGCTGCCGCACGGCCATCCGGGCGCGGGCGGGCGCATCCATGACAGCTATCGCTGGCTCGGCGAGATCCACCTGCGGGCGCTCGCCGCGCTGGGCGTGGACGCGCGCCTCGTCGCGCCCGAGGAGTTGCGTGCCAGCGCGCAGGAGCGCCGCGCCACCGATGTGGCCTGGGCCTGCTTCGGCAGCCTCGCGCCCTGGGAGACGGTCTCCCTGGACGGGCGCAAGCTCTCGGGCTTTGCCCAGAAGCGCGGTCGCCACGGGGTGCTGCTGGTCGCCGGCACCCTGGTCACGCCGCCCGACTGGCGCCTGCTCGCCGAAGTCCTGGGCGAGCCGGGCGATGCACCGGCGCTGGAGCGCCAGACCGCATGCGCCAGCGAGGTCGCCGGCCACCCGATCGATCCCGGCCGGTTCGCGCAGTTGCTGGCAGCGGGCACCGATGCGGCCCTCGCGGCCCGGTTCGTGCCCCGGTCCGTGCCCGGTCGGTGCCGATTGCCGAAGCCTGGCGATTGACTCGGCGCGGGCTTGGCATATGCTGCTGGCGTGGAGCTGTACCGCCCAGAAACCGCAGATCGAGAGGGATTTGCCATGTACGACAGGATCCTCGTTCCCGTTGACGGCTCGAAATTCTCGGAAGAGATGCTGCCTCATGCAGCGGGTCTCGCCGGCATGCACGGCACCAGCCTGGCGATCGTGCGGGTCGTCGAGAAGGACAGCGCCAGGGCCGAGGCCGAGGCCTATGCGAAGTCGCTGGCCGATCCCCTGGGTGGCGAGGCGATGTGCATCGTCGCGCGCGGCGATGTGGCCGATGCCATCACCGCGGAGGCCCATCGGGTGCCGCGCACCCTGCTCGCCATGACGTCGCACGGCCGCAGCGGGCTGATGGAGGCCATGCTCGGCAGCGTGGCGGCGCGCATCGTGCGCAGCGGCGAGACGGCGCTCGTCTACCGCCCTTCCGGCAGGGGCGGCCAGGGACGCAGCCCGATCAAGCCCAGGCGGGTGGTCCTGCCGCTCGACGGCACGAAGCAGTCGGAGGCGGTCGCGCCGCAGGCGGCCGAGTTCGCGAAATGGCTCGACGCCGAGCTGATGGTGCTCGGCGTGCTCGACCCGGCGGCGCGCGAGGAAATGGACGCCGTACCGGGCGACGTGATGGAGTCGTCCTATGTGCGCGGCCGGGCGGAAAGCTATGCGGCGCAGCATGGCGTGCGGATCAGCTGGGACGTGCTCTACGGCGACCCGGTCGATGCGCTGTCCGAGTTCATCAACGGCAACCAGGAGGTCATCCTGGCGATGACCACGCGCGGGCGCCAGGCGATGGAGACGGCCTTCCTCGGCAGCGTGACCGCCGGCTGCCTGCGCAAGGCGGGCGTGCCGGTGCTGGTGCGAACGCCGTAGTGGCCCGGGCGCGCACGCCGTCCGGCGAGCGCGTCTTTGTGTCATGCTCTGTCGCATGAGCGCCCGGCCCGCCAGCGAGCAAGCGAACGCAGCCCCCTACCGGAGCATCGAGGTCGTGCCGATCGCCGGCGCCCTGGGCGCCGAGATCCGCGGCGTCGACCTGCGCGTGGCGCCCGCCGGCGAGCAGCTTGCCGAGATCCGGCGCGCCTGGCTCGAGCACCTGGTGATCGTGTTCCGCGAGCAGCCGCTGGCGCCCGCCGAGATGATGGGCTTTGCCCGGTCGATCGGCACGCCCGTCGAGTATCCCTTCGTGCGCGGCATCGACGGCTGGCCCGAGATCATCGAGGTCAAGAAGCTCGAGCACGAGCGGGTCAACTTCGGTGGCGTCTGGCATTCCGACACCACCTATCTCGAGCACCCGCCCATGGCCTCGATGCTGCAGGCGCGCGAAGTGCCGCCCTATGGTGGCGATACGCTGTTCGCCAACATGTACCTGGCCTACGAGGCGCTCTCCGATGGCCTGCGGGCCACGCTCGACGGCCTGGTGGGCGTGAGCTCCTCGGCCAAGGCCGACGTCACGAAGACGCGCGAGGACCGCATCCGCTCGGGTGGCCGCGATGATGCCCGCACCGAGTACACCGCCGAGCATCCGGTGGTGCGTACCCATCCCGAGACCGGCCGCAAGGCGCTGTTCGTCAACGTCGCGCACACGACCCGCTTCGTCGGCTGGACCGAGGAGGAGTCGCGGCCGCTGCTCGAATTCCTCTTCGCCCACCTGACCCGGCCGGAGTTCACCTGTCGCCTGGTGTGGCGGCCCGACACGCTGGCGATGTGGGACAACCGCTGCGCCCAGCACAATCCGGTCAACGACTACCACGGCTTTCGCCGGGTGATGCACCGGATCACCCTGGCGGGTGACCGACCGCACTAGGTCGCTGCGCCGGGGCGCCCCGCCAGCATGCGCCTGGCCGTGTAGGTCATCACCTTCGTGCCGCGCTGGTTGAAGACCTCGATCGTGGAATCGACGATCGCGCGGTTGTTGCTCGATGTCGGCCGGATACCCGTGACCTCCACCTGCGCGCTGATGGTGTCGCCGACGAGCACCGGCGCATGGATGCTCTGCTCCAGCTCGAGCATCGCGAGGCCGGTGCCCTGGATCATGGACTGCAGCAAGAGGCCCTCGACCAGGCAGTAGGTGAGGGCGCCGGGCACCGGGCGGCCGTTGATCGCGCCGCCGCTGAATTCGGCGTCGATGAAGATCGCCTCGAGCATGCCCGTCACCCCGGTGAAGTTCACCAGGTCGGTCTCGGTGACGGTGCGCCGGAAGGTGCGCATGCGCTGGCCGACATGGAGGTCCTGCCAGTGGAAGCCCTGGCCGAGCAGGGGAAGGTCGGGTTGGGGATGGCTCATGCGGTTCTCCATCGTCGTGGGGACGAACATCAGTGCGCCGGCTCGGCGGCGGGAACCGCGCGGCGCGTGGCGAGCGCCTGGGCGACCTCCTCGGCCTGCGCCGCGATGGTGCGCAGCAAGCCGCCCGCCTGGCGGGTGTCGAAGCCGACGAAGGCGAGCCCGGCCCGCTCGCCGCGGCCCACAGTCTCCAGCGGCAGGCCGCCGGCGTCCACCGGCAGCCGGGTCGCGGGAAACATCGCCTGCACGGCGGCCTCGAAGCCGGTGGCCAGCAGCACGGTGTCGAAGCGTTCGGCGCGGCCGTCCGTGAAAACGACGCCCGCGGCCTCGAAGCGGTCGATGCCGGGCCGCACCTGGATCGCGCCGCGGCGGATCGCGTCCACCGTGCCGATGTCGATGACGGGCGTGCGTCCCTCGAGGCGCAGCTGGCGCAGTGGCGACTGCCTTGCGGTGGCGATGCCCCAGCGGCCGAGGTCGCCCACGGTGAGGTCGCGCAGGAAGCGCGCGATGGCGTCGCCCAGGCGCGGCGGCAGCCGGTCGAGCATGATCGAACTGAGCTGGGTCGGCCGCCCGAGCACGTCGCGCCGGACGATGTTGAGCGGCGAGCGCACCGCCAGCGTGACCGCGACGCCGCTCTCGGCGAGGTCGAGCGCGATCTCGGCGCCGGTGTTGCCCATGCCGACCACGAGTACCCGTTGCCCGGCGAACGCCGTGGGATTGCGGTAGTCGCGGCTGTGCAGGACGCGGCCGGCGAAGTTCTCCCGGCCGGGGAAGTCCGGCACGCGCGGCACCCGGTTCGCGCCGGTGGCGACGACGACCGCATGGGCATGGGCATCGACGCCGCCGGCGGTCAGGACCCGCCAGCCCTCGCCGGCCGGGACGACCCGGCTGACGGCCTGGCCGAACTCCGGCGCGATGCCGTGGTGACGGGCGTAGGCCTCGAGGTAGGCGACCACTTCGCTGCGCGACGGGTACTTGGGGACATCGGCCGGGAAGGCGAGCCCCGGCAGCGCGGAGTGCGACTTCACCGTGTGCAGGTGCAGGCGGTCGTAGTGGGCGCGCCAGGCCGAGCCTACGTCGGTGGCCTCTTCGAACACGCGCGCCCGTATTCCGCGTCGCGACAGGCAGGCGGCGCTGGCCAGCCCGGCCGGCCCGGCGCCGATCACGATCGCGCCGCTCACG
>DAIMFM010000187.1:0-6345 GCA_036724585.1 Burkholderiaceae bacterium
GCAAGCTGCGCGGCCTCGGCTATTCCTGCTACATCGAGGCCTGCGGCCTGGCGCCCTCGAACATCGCCGGCCAGCTCGGCGCGCGAGCCGGCCTCTTCGAGGCCGGCGAGGTCCGGGTCCATCCCACCGGCACGGTCACCGTGTTCACAGGTTCCCACAGCCACGGCCAGGGCCACGAAACCACCTTCGCCCAGGTGGTGGCCGACCGCCTCGGCATTCCGGTCGACAGCGTCGAGATCGTCCATGGCGACACCGGACGCGTTCCCTTCGGCATGGGCACCTACGGCAGCCGCTCCCTGGCGGTCGGCGGCAGCGCGATCGTCAAGGCGGTCGACAAGGTGATCGCCAAGGGCCGCAAGATCGCGGCGCACATCCTCGAGGCGGCCGACGACGACATCGAGTTCAGCAACGGCGAGTTCCGGGTCGCCGGTACCGACCGCAAGCTGGCGTTCGGGGAAGTCTCCCTGGCGGCCTACGTGCCCCACAACTTCCCGCTCGACAAGCTCGAGCCGGGGCTCAACGAAAACGCCTTCTACGATCCGACCAACTTCACGTACCCGGCGGGCAGCTACATCTGCGAGGTGGAGGTCGACCCCGAGACAGGCGTCACCCGGATCGAACAGTTCGTCGCCGTCGACGATTTCGGCAACGTGATCAACCCGATGATCGTCGAGGGCCAGGTCCAGGGCGGCGTCGCCCAGGGGCTCGGCCAGGCGATGCTCGAGCAAGCCCTGTACGATCCCGATTCGGGCCAGCTGCTCACCGGCTCCATGCTCGACTATGCGCTGCCGCGGGCGGCCGACCTGCCGAACCTCGTCCTCGATACTCGCGCGACGCCATGCACCCACAACCCGCTGGGGGTCAAGGGTTGCGGCGAAGCCGGGGCGATCGGCTCACCGCCGGCCTTCATCAACGCGCTGACCGATGCGGTCGGCGTCACCGACATCCGGATGCCCGCCACTGCCGAGCGGGTGTGGCAGGCCATCCAGGCGCGCGCCTGAACCAGGACAGGAGGACGGAACATGTACGCATTCCAGTACGCCAAGCCCGGCAGCAGCGCCGAAGCGGTCGGCATCGCCGACGATGAAACACGCTATCTCGCGGGCGGCCAGAGCCTGGTGCAGTCGATGCGCCTGCGCCTGGCTTCGGCCAGCAAGCTGATCGACCTCGGGGCCATCCCCGACCTGGCCGGCATCGAGGTGGACGGCGGCACGGTACGCATCGGCGCCATGACCACGCATGCGGCCGTCGCCGCATCGGCCGAGGTGCGTCGCGCCATCCCGGCACTGGCCGAGCTGGCCGGCGGGATCGGCGACCCGATGGTGCGCAACATGGGCACGATCGGCGGATCGCTGGCCAACGCCGACCCGGCCGCCTGCTATCCCGCCGGCGTGCTCGGCCTGGGCGCAAGCATCCAGACCGACCGTCGCGAGATCGACGCCGACGACTTCTACCGCGGCCTGTACGAAACGGCCCTGGAGACTGGCGAACTGATCACGGCGGTGAGCTTCCCGACGCCGCAGCACGCCGCATACATCAAGTTCAAGCAGCCGGCCTCGCGCTTCGCGCTGGTGGGCGTGATGGTCTCCAAGGGCCCGGCGGGCGTGCGCGCGGCGGTTACCGGTGCGAAGTCCTGCGCCTATCGCTGTGCCGAGATCGAGGCGGCGCTGTCGAAGGACTTTTCGGTGGCGGCGCTCGATAACGTCACCGTTCCGACGACCGACATCAACGCCGACCTGCATGCCAGCAGCGAGTACAGGGCCGCGATGATCGTCGTCATGGCAAGGCGCGCGGTCGCCGCCGCGCTCGCGCGCTAGGCCCGTCGCCCGCCGATGGGCGCGCATCCCGCCACGGGAGCGCGCCCTTTTTTCACCAATCCATCGTACGGATCGCCCCGAGACCCATGGCAGCAGACGATTCGATCAGTTCGGTCGACGACGCGACGGCGCGGCTCGCGCAGCACGGTTACCTCGCCGGTCGCGAGCTCGCCACCGCAGTGTTCCTTGCCGCCCGCCTGCGCCGCCCCCTGTTCCTCGAAGGCGAGGCCGGCGTCGGCAAGACCGAGCTCGCCAAGGCGCTCGCCCTCGTGCTCGATACCGAGTTGCTGCGGCTGCAGTGCTACGAAGGGCTCGACGTGGCGCAGAGCGCCTACGAATGGAACGTCGCCCGGCAGATGCTCGAGATCCGGCTCGCCGAGGCCACCGGCCGCGCCGCCGAGCCCGGCTTCGCGGCCAGCCTCTACCGGCGGGAGATGCTCATCGAACGGCCCCTGCTGCGCTCGCTGACGGCGCCGCGCCCCCCCGTCCTCCTGATCGACGAGATCGACCGGGCCGACGAGCCCTTCGAGGCCTTCCTGCTCGAGATCCTCTCGGATTACCAGATATCCATCCCCGAATTCGGCCCGATCCGCGCGGTGGAGCCGCCGCTCGTGATCCTCACCTCGAACCGGACCCGCGAGATCCACGACGCCCTCAAGCGACGCTGCCTGTACGCCTGGGTCGACTACCCGGATGCCGCGCGCGAACTCGAGATCGTGCGGCTGCGGGCGCCGGGCGCCAACGAGCGCCTGGCGCGCGAGATCGTCGAGTTCGTGCAGCGCGCCCGCAGGATGGATCTCTTCAAGCTGCCCGGGGTGGCCGAGACGATCGACTGGACCAACGCACTCATTGCGCTCGACGCGATGGCGCTGGACCCGGATACCGTGAGCGACACGATCGGCGTGCTGCTGAAATACCAGGAGGACGTCGAGCGCATGCGAAGCGGCGACCTGGGCGCGATGCTCGATGAATTGCGCGCGCTCTCGCCCAGCGCCGCGCAGTGACGAGCGCGGTGCCCGCCTGCAATTCCCTGGTTTGCGGTTCCTGACCGATGGCGCACCGGATACTCGACAACATCACGCATTTCGTGCGCATCCTGCGCCGTGCCGGGCTCCCGGTCGGCACCGACCGAGCGTTGCGGGCGGCGCAGGCCCTGGAGGCGGTGGGCGTCGAGCGGCGTGACGACGTCCGGGCGGCGTTGATGTCGACCCTGCTCACCCGCCATGACCAGCGCGAGATCTTCGATGCCGCCTTCGCGGCCTTCTGGCGCGATCCCCGGCTGCTCGAGCGCATGATGCTGATGGCGCTGCCGAAGGTCGCGGGGCGCGCGCCCGATCCCGCTGCGCCGAAACGACCGCGTCGCGTCGACGAAGCCTTGCAGGCGAGCGCGCCGCCTCCCGGTGCCGACCGTCCGCCCCCGGACGACGAGGGCATCCGGCTGGAGGCGCTGCTCGGCCACTCGGAACACGAGCGCCTGCGCAAGGCGGACTTCGAGGCGATGAGCGCCGACGAATACCGGGCGGCACTGCGCCTGGCCGCCACGATCGAGTTGCCGCTGGCGCCGGTGCGGGTCCGCCGGCTCGTCGGATCGCCCCGCGGCCGGGTGGACCTGCGCCGCAGCCTGCGCCGGATGTCCCGCCATCCGGATACGGTGGTTCCCGCGCTTTCGGCGCATCGCCGCCGTCCCCCGCCGCTGGTCATCCTGATCGACATCAGCGGGTCGATGGAACGCTACGCGCGCCTGTTCCTGCACTTCGCCCATGGCCTCACCCGTCGCGACCCACGAGTGCGAACCCTGGTCTTCGGCACGCGCCTGACCCACCTCAGCCGGACCCTGCGCCATCGCGACCCGGACGCGGCGATGCAGGCGGTCGCCGAGCTCGTCGCGGACTGGAGCGGCGGCACCCGCATCGCGACCAGCCTTGCGGAGTTCAACCGCAAGTGGGCGCGCCGCCTGCTGACCGGCAATGCGGCGATGCTGCTGGTGACCGACGGACTCGATCGCGACGAAGGAGGCGGGCTCGGGCGCCAGGCCGCCCTCCTGTCGCGCTTTGCGCACGAGCTCGTCTGGCTCAACCCCCTGCTGCGCTTCGACGGGTTCGAGCCGCGGGCGGCCGGTGTGCGCGCCCTCCTGCCGCATGTGGACCGGTTCCTGCCGATGCACAACCTGGACAGCCTCCATGCCCTCGGCCGCGAACTGGCCGCGCCTCGGGGGCGCGGTATCCTCGAGGCAGCCCGCCGGGCACGCCACCCCTCCAGCCTTCCCCCCCGCCACGGCGGGGATCCGCGGAGCAACAGAAGATGAAACTCGAAGGACAGAAGACGATTCCCGCTTCCATCGAGCGCACCTGGGCCGCCTTGAACGACCCCGAGGTGCTGCGCGAATCGATCGCGGGCTGCGAATCGCTCGAGCAGACGGGCGACGACGAGTACACCGCGGCGCTCAAGGTCCGCATCGGCCCGGTCAACGCCCGCTTCAAGGGCAAGCTCAAGCTCTCGGACATCGTCGAACCCAGCTCCTACCGGATGAGCTTCGAGGGCCAGGGCGGTGCCGCCGGTTTCGGCAAGGGCAACGCCGACGTGCGGCTCGAACCCCAGGCAGGCGGCGAGTCCACGCTCCTCAGCTACACCGCCGAGGCGCAGGTGGGCGGCAAGATCGCCCAGATCGGGTCGCGGCTGGTCGACGCAGCGGCCGCCAAGATCGCCGAGGATTTCTTCACTGCCTTCGAGGCGCGCCTCGCCGCCGACTCGGCCGGCACGGCGGATGCGCCCGATGTCAAGGATCTCGGCGGATCGGCCGCCGGAGCGGGCACGACCGCCGGCAGCGCCGACGTCCATCCGGCGGGCGATACCCCGTCCTCGCCGCCCACGCAGAAGGTGGCCGCGGCGAACCAGGCCGCGGTGGCCGGTGCCGCCACCGCGCCTGCGGGTTCCGCCAGCGGCAACCCGCCCTCCAGCAAAGTGCTATGGTGGGTCATCGCCGTGGCGGCGGTCGTGGTGCTCGCCTACGCCATCCTCGCCTGAGCGACGCACCGACCCATCCCCGGAGGGCGCTGGAGAACGCACATGGACAGCCTCGACCGACAAGTCCTCAAGCAGGCGCGCGACTGGCGCGCGGCCGGCCATGACACCTGGCTGGTCACCGTCATCGAGACCTGGGGCTCGGCCCCCCGCCCCCCGGGGGCCCTCCTCGCGGTCCGCCACGACGGCCTGGTGGTCGGCTCGGTCTCGGGCGGTTGCGTCGAGGACGATCTCATCGAGCGTGTCCGTACGGGTGAACGGGTCACGAAACCCTCGCTGGTCCTGTACGGCGTGAGCAAGGAAGAAGCGGCACGCTTCGGCCTGCCCTGCGGCGGTACCTTGCGCCTGGTCCAGGAACCCCTGCTCGATACGGACTGGATCGACGAACTGCTCGAACGCACCGCGCGCCACGAACTGCTTCGTCGCACGCTCGACCTCGAGACCGGCGAAGTCCGCCTCGAGGCGGTCGGCCGCGAGCAGACCTTCGAGTTCGACGGACGCTACGTCCGGACGATGTTCGGGCCACGCTGGCGGATGCTGGTGATCGGCGCCGGGCAGCTCTCGCGCGCGCTCGCCCAGATGGCACTGGCCCTGGACTTCGAGATCATCTGCTGCGATCCGCGCGAGGAGTACAACCTCACCTGGGACGTCGAGAACACCGAGTTCACGGCCGGCATGCCCGACGATGTCGTGGTCGCGATGAGGCCAGACGCCCACACCGCCGTCGTCGCCGTCACCCACGACCCGAAGCTCGACGACATGGCGCTCATCGAGGCGCTGAGGTCAGAGGCCTTCTATGTCGGCGCGCTGGGCTCGCGGCGCAACACCGCGGCGCGCAAGGAGCGCATGGCGATGTTCGATCTCGAGCCCCACGAGATCGACCGCCTGCACGGCCCGATCGGCCTCGACATCGGCAGCCGCACGCCGGCCGAGATCGCCGTATCGATCCTCGCCGAGGTCATCGCGGTGCGCAATGGCGTCGCGCTGCTGCAGAAGAAACCCGTCGAGACCGGGGCTCCCGCCGTCGAGGCCTGACCCGGTCAGCTCTTCTGGAAGACGATGGTGGGGAACTTCGCCGGGCTCTCCTGGCTCTTCTGGCTGACGCTCACCGCCATGCGCCGGGCGATCTGGCGGTAGATCCCGGCGATCTCGCCGTCGGGCTCGGCGACCACCGTGGGACGGCCGCTGTCGGCCTGCTCCCGGATCCGGATGTCGAGCGGCAGCCCGCCCAGGTAGTCCACCCCGTACTCGGCTGCCATCTTCTCGCCGCCACCGGCGCCGAACACGTGCTCGGCGTGGCCGCAGTTCGAGCAGACGTGGATCGCCATGTTCTCGACGATGCCGAGAATCGGGATGCCGACCTTCTCGAACATCTTCAGGCCCTTGCGGGCATCGAGCAGCGCGATGTCCTGGGGCGTCGTGACGATGATCGCGCCGGTGACCGGGATCTTCTGGGCAAGCGTGAGATGGATGTCGCCGGTTCCCGGCGGCATGTCGACGATCAGGT
>DAIMFM010000188.1:0-439 GCA_036724585.1 Burkholderiaceae bacterium
CTCGCATGCGTTCGGCCGGCAAGGCGCTGTCCGGCGTGGAGATCGACATCCTCGATGCGCAGGGCGATTCGTTGCCACCGGGCGAGATCGGCGAGATCGCCATCCGCAGTCCCGCGAACATGAAGGGCTACTGGAACCTGCCCGAGGCGACCGCCGCCGCGATGCCCGGCGACGGCTGGTTCCGCACCGGTGATGCCGGCTACATGGATGCCGACGGCTACCTCTACGTCCACGACCGGATGAAGGACATGATCATCACGGGCGGCGAGAACGTGTATCCGGCCGAAGTCGAGAACGCCATCTATGGCCATCCCGCGGTCTCCGAGGTGGCCGTGATCGGCGTGCCCTCGGACCGGTGGGGCGAGGAGGTCAAGGCCATCGTCGCGCTCAAGCCCGGCCAGGGCGTGAGCGAGGCCGAGATCATCGCGTGGGCGCGCGA
>DAIMFM010000188.1:449-1544 GCA_036724585.1 Burkholderiaceae bacterium
GCCGGCATCTGCCGACCTGCTCGCAATATAGCGACGAGGCGCTGCGCCGCTACGACGGCATCGTGGAGCAGGCGACCGAGGCCGAGATCATCGCGTGGGCGCGCGAGCGGAGCGCCGCGTTCAAGGCGCCCAAGACGGTGGAGTTCACCGATGTGCTGCCGCGCAACGCATCGGGCAAGGTGTTGCGTCGCACGCTGCGCGAGCCCTTCTGGGAAGGACGCGAGCGCAGGGTGCACTGAGCCTCATCGAGCGACGAGTCCGCCGAGCCGAAAGGCTATACCGGGCGAGCGGTCACTGCTGCGAGGTTAAGATCGAAGCGATGAACGCGAAGCCAGCGAGGGGGCCGGATGCCGGCACCCTCTGGACCATCGGGCATTCCAATCGCGAATGGGATGTCTTCGTCGGGATGCTGCTCGAGGCGAGCATCGAACTGCTCGTGGACGTTCGCCGCTTTGCCGGCTCGCGACGCAATCCGCAGTTCTCCGGCGAGACCATGGCGAAGGCCCTGCCCGCCGAGGGCATCGACTACCTCGCCTTGCCGGATCTCGGCGGCCGGCGCAAGGCGCGCCCCGATACGCGCAACACCGCCTGGCGCAACGACAGCTTCCGCGGCTATGCCGACTACATGGAAACCGATCCATGGCAGCAGGCACGCGATCGCCTCGCCGGGCTGGCCCGCGAGCGCCGCACCGCGGTCATGTGCGCCGAGGCCTTGTGGTGGCAGTGCCATCGCGGCCTGATCGCCGATGACTTCAAGTCCCGCGGTTGGGAAGTCGTCCACCTCTCGGCGCCCGGGCGCAGCGAACCACATCCCTATACGGGCGCGGCCCGCATCGTCGACGGCCGACTCGACTACTCCGCGCCGGCGCCGGCCCAGCGCCCGCTCTTCTAGCGTTCGTTCCCGGTCCGCCCGGCGCGGATCGCCCTGAGCACGGCGGCCCCGAGCGCCGACTTGAGCACGGCGCCGACCACAAAGGGCGCCAGGCCGACGGCGATGGCCTTCTGCGGCCCGACGATCGTGGCGAGCCACGATGCGCCGACCAGCAGGCATACCGCGTTGCCGCCCAGCATCGCGGCGAAGGCGCGCAGCACGCG
>DAIMFM010000188.1:1557-6287 GCA_036724585.1 Burkholderiaceae bacterium
CAGCGCCGCGGCCAGCGGGAAGGCCAGCAGGTAGCCGCCGGTGGGCCCGAGGAAGCGGGCGAAGCCGCCGGTCCCGCCCGCGAATACCGGCAGGCCGATCGCGCCTTCGGCCAGCCAGGCGAGGACCGTCAGTGCGCCCAGGCGCCAGCCGTACAGGGCGCCGACGAGCGTGACCGCCAGGGTCTGCATGGTGATGGGCACCGGCACCATCGGCACGCTGATGTGCGAGGAGGCGGCCAGCACCAGGGTGCCGAAGACGATCGCGAACACCTTGGTCGCGCGCGATTGCGTCTGCAGCCATGCCGGCTGCGCAGCGAGTGCAAGGTTGGCGGGAGGGGTCGGGGAAGCGCTCATCTGCATCGTCATTGTTTCGGGAAACCCCGAATGATAGGCCGTCCCGGCGGCGGGCGGCTTTCGCCTTCAGGAGTCAGTGGCGCGGGTTCGCGTGCTGCGCCAGTGCGCCGCCGCGAGCGCGAGCGCCACTCCGCCAAGGATGACGGCGGTCGCCAGCAGGAGGCGGGGGCCGAGCGCTTCGCCGATGAACACCACGCCCCCGGCGGCGGCGATGGCCGGCACGGTCAGCTGCACGAAGGCCGCGCGAGTGCGCGACAGCCGCGGCAGCGCGGCGTACCAGATGATGTAGCCGAGCCCGGAGGCGATGGCCCCCGACAGCAGTCCGTAGACGACGCCCTCGGGTCGGGGCGCGAAGCGCAGGATGCCGACCAGGACGAGCGCCAGGCCCGCCGGCACGCAGCGCACGAAGTTGCCGGCCGTATCGGGGAGCGCCGAACGGGAGCCGCGGCCGATCAGGCTGTAGGCGCCCCACGAAACACCCGCGACCGCCATCAGGACGGCCCCGCCCAGCGGCGGCGCGACGAGGCTGGGCGAGACGAGGTAGACGAGCCCGCCGAAGGCCAGCGCGATGCCCAGCCATTCGAGCGGCGCGGGTCGGTCGCCACGGATGACGGCCCAGGCGAGCATGCCGATCTGCACGCTCGCGAACAGGATGAGGGCGCCCGGTGCGGTCGCGACCATGACGTAGGCGATCGAGAAGCTCACCGCATAGAGCAGCAGCGCCAGGGCGCCGGACCAGGTGCCGACGGCCCCGTCACCGAGGAGCTGCGGCCCGGCCGGGCCGCCGTTCGTGGCGCCACGGCGGGTGCGCAGCAGGAGGATGGCGGCGAGCACGATCGCACCGGACACGAGCCGGATACCGGTGTACGCCAGGGGGTCGATCGCGCCGTCGCCCAGCGCCAGCCGCGCCAGGACCGAGTTGGCGGCGAAGGCGATCATGGCGAGCGTCGTCAGGATGGCGAGGCGCACGGGTTCTCCCTCGTTGCGCGTTTGTCGCAACTTCCGCACCGTTGATCGGCACCGCGGCGCCGCCCTTGGGCCCGCTGGCTACCATCGGCGAGAATACCGGATACCCCCAACCAGCCTGGATGCAGGAGAGATGAGCGAGAAGAGCGAGGGTTTCCGGTCATGGATGTGCCTGATTTGCGGATGGATCTACGAGGAAGAAGCCGGTGCGCCTGAGGAGGGCATCGCGCCCGGCACCCGGTGGGAGGACGTCCCCATGAACTGGACCTGTCCCGAATGCGGCGCCCGCAAGGAGGACTTCGAGATGGTGGAGATCTAGGAATGAGCACCGAAGGCGAGCTCTCCGGCATTCGGGTGATGGTCATCGACGACAGCAACACCATCCGTCGCAGCGCCGAGATCTTCCTCGGCAAGGCCGGCGCGAGGGTCATCCTGGCCGAGGACGGCTTCGATGCGCTGGCCAAGATCGCCGACCACGAACCCCAGCTGATCTTCTGCGACATCCTGATGCCGCGGCTCGACGGCTACCAGACCTGCGCGATGATCAAGCGCAGCCCACGGTTCCGCGACATCCCGGTCGTCATGCTCTCGAGCAAGGACGGCCTGTTCGATCGTGCCCGCGGCCGCATGGTGGGCTCCGATCGCTACCTGACCAAGCCGTTCTCCAAGGACAGCCTGCTCGCGACCGTCGCCGAGTTCGTGCGACGGCCCGAGACGGTCTGAACCTCCGGGGGACGGATCCCATGGCCACCCGCAAGGTGCTGATCGTCGACGATTCGGCCACCGAAAGGCACTACATGTCCGAGCTCTTCGGCAAGCAGGGCTATGTCGTGATCACGGCCGAGAACGGCGACGAGGCGGTTGCCAAGGCGCGCAGCGAACGCCCCTCGCTGATCGTGATGGACGTGGTCATGCCCGGCCAGAGCGGCTTCCAGATCACCCGCGCGCTGTCGCGCGACCCGGTCACCGGCGCCATCCCGGTCATCATCTGCAGCAGCAAGAACACCGAGACCGACCGGATCTGGGGCCTGCGCCAGGGTGCCCGCGAATACCTGACCAAGCCGGTGCGGCCCGACGTGCTGCTCGCGCGGGTCGCGGAACTCGCCCGATGATGAACCACGCACCCCGACTGTCGCTGCGCGAATTCCAGGCGCGGCTCAACGAGCGCCTCGAGCAGGCCGCCGACGCCGGTATCGACGCCCGCCTCGGCCTCGAGATCGGCGCCGAGCGCTGGCTCGTCGAGCTTGCCGACGCGGGCGAGATCGTGCCCCTGCCGGAGCGGATCGTCGCGGTGCCGCTGACCCATCCCTGGTTCAAGGGCCTGGTCAGCCTGCGCGGCGCCCTGGTCGGCGTGAGCGATTTCTCGGAATTCGCCGGGCACGGCCGCACGGCCATCAGCCGTGAGTCGCGCCTGGTCTCCTTCGCGAGCCGCTTCGGCGTGAACGCCGCGATCATTGCCAGCCGGATGCTCGGCCTGCACGGCACCGAGGCGATGACCCGCGAGGAAAGCCACGGCGAGAACGGTGACCGGGCGCCCTGGGTGGGCGCGACCTGGATCGATACGGAGGGACGGCGCTGGCGCGAGCTGTCGTTCGAACGGCTCTGCAGCGATCCGGGCTTTCTCGCGATTGGCCGCTGACCACAAGGTGGATGATTGATGAAACTGGATCTCAGGATGCCCCGCAGGAGCTCGCGTGCGACGCGCGCCGAGGCGCATGATCCTCTCGACGTCGATACCGCCATCGTCCCCGAGGAGCTCGAATCCCTCGTGAGCGGCAAGCCGCTGCCACGCGAGGCCGAGGCGTCCGCCTCCGCCTCCGCACCCGCGCACGAGCATCTCGCCGGCATGCCGCCGGCGACCCGCCGGCCCATGCGCCTGCCCGTGATCGGACGCCTGGCGGACGAGTCGCGGACCCGCACGATGCTGGTCGCGCTGCTCGCCGGCCTCGTCATCGCTTCCGTCTTTCTCTGGGCCTACGTGCGCCAGGGCTCGGAGCTCAACCGGCTGACCTGGGTGGCCGGGGACATCAACACGCAGTCGCAGCTGCTGGCGCGCTCGGCCGATGCGGCCTTCGCCGGCCGGGTCGAGGCCTTCGATGAACTCGCCAGGGGCCGCGACGTGATCTCCCGCCAGATCACGTCGCTGCACCAGCACGGCGCGCCGCTGGGACTGCCGGATGCGACCGATGCACGCATCGCGAAGATCGCCGAGTCCTGGCAGCAGACCATGCGCACCCTGGCGGCGCTGCTCGATTCGCGTCGCGCGGTGGAATCGGCGGTGGCGACCCGCGAGACCGTCCGCGCCTCGCTGCCGTCGATGCGCCAGGCGGCCGACCGGCTGCTCGCGCTGCGCGCGGAGGAGGGCGCTTCCTCGCGCGAGACCGCGCTCGCCGGCGAGCTCGCCGTGCTCATCGAGCGACTCGGGCAGCGCATCGAGACGATCGGCGAAGCGGATTCCGTGGGGCCTTCGGGCACTCCCGAGGTCACGCGCCTGGTGGGCATCATCAATTCGCACCTCTCCGAACTGCAGCGCCTGATTCCGCGCGGTGGCCAGGATTCCCGGGCGCGCGACTCCCTCGGCCTGCTGGCGGGGGAGTTCGGCCGGCTCGACCGGCCGCTCACCGCCCTGGGCAACGACACGCCCGTCCTCCTCAATGGGCGGGCCGCCCATCGCGACCTGCTCGCCCGGGCCGACGGCCTGCGGGTCGATCTCGAGGCGATGCAGGCGAGCCTGCTCGGCGCCACCGATGCGCGCCGCTGGCTGCTGCTGCTGGCGATCGGATTCGCGGCCTTCGCGGCGCTGGCGGTGTTCGGGCTCTCGCGCGCCTATGTCGGTGTCAGCCGGCGTCGCGCCGAGGACGCCGAGCGCCAGCGCATCGTCGCCGAGAACCTCGAGCAGGCGGCCAAGCGCACCAATGACCAGAACCAGGCCGCGATCCTGCGCCTGATGAACGAGCTCCAGGAGGTCGCCGATGGCGACCTCACGGTGCAGGCGACCGTCTCCGAGGACATCACCGGCGCGATCGCCGACTCGGTCAACTACACGGTCGAGGAGCTGTCGGTGCTGGTGAGCCGGATCAACGACGCCGCCAGCCGCGTCACCGCCGCCACCGAGTCGGCGCAGCAGACCTCGGCCGAGCTGCTCGAGGCCACCGAGCGCCAGTCGCGCGAGATCGAGGAGGCCGGCACCAGCGTCGAGCAGATGGCGCAGACGATGACCGAATCGTCCGAGCGCGCCCTGCAGTCCGCCCAGGTCGCCCGCCGCTCGCTGGATTCGGCGCGCAAGGGCGCCGAAGCGGTGGAGAACACCATCCGCGGCATGAACGACATCCGCCACAAGATCCAGGAGACCTCGAAGCGCATCAAGCGCCTCGGCGAGTCCTCGCAGGAGATCGGCGAGATCGTCGAGC
>DAIMFM010000189.1:0-6233 GCA_036724585.1 Burkholderiaceae bacterium
ACCGCTGACCTCTTGCATGCCATGCAAGCGCTCTCCCAGCTGAGCTATACCCCCAAGCAAGCCCGCAAGTATAGGGACCCGCACCCGCCTTGTAAAGAGGCGGGCGCCGCCCCCGTCCGGGCGCATGCTAGACTGCCCGGCCTCTCCTAGACGGACCTCGACGGACTTGCCCGATGCCTGCGAAGCTCATTGACGGTGCCGGCCTGGCGCGCTCCATCCGCGAGCAATGCGCGCAGCGCGCCAAGGCCCTGACCGAAGCCGGCCACCCGCCGGGGCTCGCCGTGATCCTCGTCGGCGATTCGCCGGCGTCGGCCGTATACGTCCGTCACAAGGTCAATGACTGCAAGGAGGCCGGCATCCGCTCGGTCCTCGACCACCTGCCCGCGGACACCAGCGAGGAAGCGCTGCTCGGCCGGATCCGAGAACTGAACGAGGACCCGTCCATCCATGGCATCCTCGTGCAGCTGCCGTTGCCCGGCCAGGTTTCCGAGCAGCGGGTCATCGCCACGATCGCGGCGCACAAGGACGTCGACGGCTTTCACATCGCCAGCGCCGGCGCGCTGATGACGGGCGCGGCGGGTTTCCTTCCGTGCACGCCGTACGGCGTGATGAAGCTCCTCGAGTCGGCCGGCGTGCAGCTGGCCGGCGCCGAGGCGGTGGTGGTGGGGCGCAGCAACATCGTGGGCAAGCCCCAGGCGATGCTCCTCTTGCAGTCCGACGCTACCGTCACCATATGCCATAGCAAAACCAGGGATCTCGCCGCGCATACGCGCCGCGCCGACGTGCTGGTCGCGGCGGTCGGCCGCGCGAAGATGATCACCGCCGACATGGTCAAGCCCGGGGCGACGGTCATCGACGTGGGCATGAATCGCGACGAGAACGGCAAGCTCTGCGGCGACGTCGACTTCGCCTCCGTCGTCGAGGTCGCCGGTGCGATCACCCCAGTGCCTGGCGGAGTCGGCCCCATGACCCGCGCCATGCTGCTGGTCAACACTCTCGAAGCCGCCGAGCGGGCCAACGCCGGCGGGACCTGAAGGCCGAGCCCGCCCGCCCGGGGCGCCGCGGCCTGCCACAATCGAACAGGCCAACATGACGACCGACAACCCGCTGCTCGACTTCTCCGCCCTCCCCGCCTTCGACCGGATCGAACCCGCGCACATCGCGCCCGCGCTGGATGCGCTGCTCGCCGAATCGCGCGCGGCGCTCGAGCAAGCCGTCGATCCGGCCAGGCCCGCCACATGGGCGAATGTCGTCGTGCCGCTGGAGGATGCCACCGAGAAGCTCGGTCGCGCCTGGGGCGTGGTCGGTCATCTCAACTCGGTCGCCGACAGTCCGCCATTGCGCGAGGCCTACAACGCCAACCTGCCCCGCATCACGCAGTTCTGGACCGAGCTGTCGCAGGACACCCGGCTCTTCGAGCGCTACAAGGCGCTGCGCGACGGGCCGGAATTCGCCCGACTCGAATCGGCGCAACGCAAGATCCTCGAGAACGCCCTGCGCGACTTTCGACTGGGCGGCGCCGAGCTCGTCTCGCCCGCGCGCGAGCGCTTCGCGGAGATCCAGGACCGCGCGGCCGCGCTGTCGCAGAAGTTCTCGGAGAACGTGCTCGACGCGACCAATGCGTTCGAACTGGTGCTCGAATCGGCCGATGCGCTGGCCGGCCTGCCGGCCGACGCCATCGAGGCGGCCCGGGCGAGTGCCGAAGAGGCCGGCAAGCCGGGCTACCGGATCACCCTGCATTTCCCCTCCTACCTGCCGGTCATGCAGTACGCGGTCGATCGCGAGTTGCGCGAGACGCTGTACCGCGCCTACGTCACCCGCGCGAGCGAGCATCCGTCGGCACCCGAGGCGGCCGACGCCATCTCGAAGCTCGACAATGGTCCGGTCATCGCCGAGATCCTGCAGTTGCGCAAGGAGGAGGCCGCGCTGCTCGGCTACCGGGACTTCGCCGAGGTCTCGCTGGTTTCGAAGATGGCCGACTCCCCGGCGCAGGTCATCGCGTTCCTGCGCGACCTTGCCGCCCGCGCGCGCCCCTTCGGCGAGCGCGACCTGGCCGAAGTGGCCGATTTCGCCCGCGAGCGACTCGGCATCGAAACGCTCCGGCCCTGGGACCTGGCCTTCGCTTCGGAGAAGCTCAAGGAAGAGCGCTATTCATTCTCGGACCAGCAGGTCAAGCAGTACTTCCAGTTGCCGCGGGTGCTCGACGGGCTCTTCGGCGTTGCCGGACGCCTCTTCGGCATCGAGGTGCTCCCGGACGAGGCGCCCGCCTGGCATCCGGACGTACGCTTCTATCGGGTCGAGCGCGACGGCGAGGCGATCGGTCATTTCTACCTCGATCTCCATGCGCGGCCATCGAAGCGCCCGGGCGCCTGGATGGACGATGCGCGCGGCCGGCGACGGCTGGCGAGCCGCGTGCAGACCCCTGTGGCCTACCTGGTGTGCAATTTCCAGCCACCGGTGGGCGGCAGGCCGGCGCTGCTCACGCACGACGACGTGACCACGCTCTTTCACGAGTTCGGCCACGGGCTGCACCACCTGCTCACGCGCATCGACGTGCTCGGCGTCTCGGGGATCTCGGGCGTCGAATGGGATGCGGTCGAGTTGCCCAGCCAGTTCATGGAGAACTTCTGCTGGGAGTGGGACAACCTGCGGGCGATGACGGCCCACGTCGAGACCGGCGAAGCGCTGCCGCGTGAACTCTTCGAGCGGATGCTCGCCGCGAAGAACTTCCAGGCCGGCATGGGGACCTTGCGCCAGATCGAGTTCGCGCTCTTCGACATGCTGCTGCACACCCGCGACATCACCGACAGCACGCAGGTCCAGGCGGTGCTCGACGACGTCCGCAAGGAGGTCGCACTGCTGCCGGCGCCGGCATGGAACCGCTTCCAGAACAGCTTCTCGCACATCTTCGCCGGCGGCTACGCCGCCGGCTACTACAGCTACAAGTGGGCGGAGGTGTTGTCGGCCGATGCCTATGCCGCCTTCGAGGAGGCGGCCGAGGCGCCGCAGCCCGAGCAGGCGCTCGCCGAAGCGGGGCGGCGCTTCCTGGCCGAGATCCTCGCCGTCGGGGGCAGCCGTCCTGCGATCGACTCCTTCCGCGCCTTCCGGGGCCGTGAACCGAGTCTCGAGGCCCTCCTGCGCCACAGCGGCATGGTGGAGCAGGCCTGATCCACGGCCCCGCGGACTTCAGAAGACGAGCGAACCGGTGAGCAGGCCGGCCACCACCAGGATCACCAGGATCGCGATCGCGATGTAGAACAGGATCTTGGCGATGCCGGCTGCGCCCGAGGCGATGCCGGTAAAGCCGAGAAAGCCGGCAACGATCGAGATCACGAAGAAGATCAGCGCCCATTTCAGCATAGGTCCTCCCGATTCCAGCCGCGGCCGATCGCCGCGCCAGTTCGCGTTCGCAAGCCGCATGCCTGTGGCGGTACGCCCGAACCGCGACGCGCGGCCCCCAACCGCCCGTCGCCCGGATCCCGGCGCTCGCCCGCCTGCCCTCGGGCCGCCCGCCGAGCCCGGGCCACAATCGCGCGAGGAATCCCTTCAGCCGGAGTCGTCGATGTCGGAAGTTCGCAGGATCGTCGGATGGGTCGTTGCAGCGCTCGCGCTGGCCGCCAGCGGATCCGCCCTCGCCCAGTCGACCTACAAGTGGGTCGACGCCCAGGGCCAGACCCACTATGGCGACCGGCCCCCGCCGACCGGTGCCGTCGAACTCTCCGTCGCCCGCGCCGCCGCCGACGATGGCGCTTCCGCCCTCCCCCTCGCCCTGGGACGCGTGGTGCGCAGCTATCCCGTCGTCCTCTACGTGACCGACGACTGCAATCCCTGCGCGCTCGGCCGCAAGCTGCTGGCGGAACGCGGCGTCCCCTACACCGAGAAGAAGGTGAGCGCGATCGAGGACGTGGAGGCGTTCAGGCGGCTCGGCTTTGCGGAGGTCGGGTTTCCCTCGATCAGCGTCGGGCGCGAGCGCAGCACCGGTTTCGACAACCAGGCCTGGGTCCGCCTGCTGGATGCCGCCGGTTATCCCGCGGAATCCATGCTGCCGGCCGGCTGGCGGCCGCCCGCACCGACAGCGCTTGCACCGCCCGCGATGCAAGCGGGCCAGCTCACCGCGGACGCCGGCGCCGCCGGTGACCCGTCGCGCCTCCTCGACGTGCCCAGCCTGACCCGCACCAGCTCGAGGCCCGTCCCGCCGCCGCGCGACACCGGCTTTCGCTTCTAGCCGGCCCGCCGCACCCGCGGCATGCGGCCGCTGCCGCGACCGGCTCCGTCCTCCTAGCTCGCGACGAACCTGAAGGGGACGAGCGATTCCGAATCGCTGTCCGCGACCAGGTCCTTCCCGGCAGGCGGAAAGGCGCGCTGGACGCAATCCGGACGCGGACAGACCCGGCAGCCGGGTCCGATCGGCATGACGTCCTGCGGATCGTCGATATCGATCCCGTCGGCATAGACGAGGTCGCGCGCCTGCGACAGCTCGCAACCCAGGCCGATCGCAAAGAGCTTGCGGGGTAGCCGCCACGCACCGCCGCCCCGCTCCACCGTGCGGGCAATCCCGAAGAAGCGAGTCCCGTCCGGCATCTCGACGAGCTGGGAGAGGATGCGCCCGGGCCGGGCGAAGGCTTCGTGCACATGCCATAGCGGGCAGGCGCCGCCATGCCGCGCGAAGTGGAAATTGGTCGCGCTCTGGCGCTTGGAGATGTTGCCCGCCTGGTCGAGTCGCACGAAGTAGAAGGGAACGCCGCGCTCGCCCGGGCGCTGCAGCGTCGACAGTCGGTGGCAGATGGTCTCGAAGCCCACCTGGAAGCGATGCTGCAGGCGTTCGACGTCATGGCGCACCTGCCTCGCCTGCGCCAGGAAATCGCCATAGGGCAGCAGCAGCGCGCCCGCGAAGTAATGCGCCAGCGCCTGGCGTGCCAGCGCCTGGGTGGCCGCGTCGGGGAAGCCGGCTTTCCGTGTCTCCGCCTCGAGCACATCGCGATGGGCCAGCAGCGCGTATTGCGTGGCCAGCTGGAAGGCGCGTTGCGCGTCGCTCAGCTGCGGCGCGACGACCAGCCGGCGCCGGGCGGGTTCGTGGCGCCGCAACCAGGCGAAGCCGGGTTCGGCCACCACGACTTCGACTCCGCAATCCGCAGCGAGCGCCTGTGCGATCGTGTCCGCCCGGCTGCCCGGGCGCAGCCGGTGTCGCCTCGCGAACTCCTCGCCGAGGCGATCGAGTCCGTCGAGGTAGTTGTCACGCCGGTTCAGGTACTCGCGGACCACCTCGTGCGGCAGGGGCACGAGACGGCCGCGCGCATGGCCGCCCTCGAATTCGCCATAGAGACGGTCGACCGTCTGCGCGTGTTCCTCCTGCAGTCGCTGGTAGCGCTGGTAGAGGGTCAGGAACGCATCGGCCAGTTCGGGGGCCTGCTCGACCATGCGCGCCAGCGCCACGGGCGGAACCGGATCGACGCGCAGGGTTCGGTCGCCCAGGGCGGCATCGAGCTCGGCGAGCCGATGGCGGTCGCCCTCGTCCGAGAACTGGGCGATATCGCCGCCGAATACATCGGCCAGTTTCAACAGGACCGCGGCCGTCACCGGGCGCTGGTTGTTCTCGATCTGGCTAACATAGCTGAGCGAGAGCGCCAGCCTGCCGGCCAGGGCGCCCTGGGTCCAGCCCCGACGCTCCCGAAGGCGCCGTACCCGGGGTCCCACGAAGAGCTTGCGGGCAGTCGTCATTTCACAAGATCCGCAAAATTGCCTCTCGATTTGCGAACAGATACGCAGGTTTTCTTATCCGCATCCGTGGCTTGCTGCGGCTTGTAAATGTAGTGTATAGATTCTTCGTGAATATGCCGGCCCGGTCGAGCCCGCATGCCATGCCTACCAGGAGATTCCCATGACTGATTCCTCTCTGCCCGGCGTACCGGTGCTCATCAACGGCGAATTCCGCCAGTCCACCACCACGCGCTGGCGCGACCTCATCAATCCGGCCAACCAGGAGAAGATCGCGCGGGTCCCGATGTGCACGGCCGACGAGGTAGCCGAGGCCGTCGCTGCCGCCAAGGCGGCATTCCCGGCCTGGCGCAAGACCCCCATCGGCCAGCGCGCGCGCATCTTCCTCGCCTACCAGCACCTGATCCGCGAGAACATCAAGGAGCTTGCCGCCATCCTCACCCGCGAGCAGGGCAAGACCCTCGCCGATGCCGAGGGCGATATGTTCCGGGGGCTCGAGGTGGTCGCGCATGCGGCCG
>DAIMFM010000190.1:0-6185 GCA_036724585.1 Burkholderiaceae bacterium
CGGCTTTCAACGGAACGAATCGTACCGCATCGAGCACCTGCAACTGCCAGCGTTGCGCATCCCGGCGCTCGACGAGGTGAAGCGTCTGGCGCGCGCCGTCGTTGACCGGGGCAAGCAGCCGGGCCCCGGGTCGCAGCTGCTCGAGTAGGGCCTGCGGGACTTCGTCGCCCGCGGCGGCAATGATGATGGCGTCGTACGGCGCCATCTGCGGCACCCCGAGACGGCCGTCGCCATAGACGAGCCGCAGGTTGCCCAGGCGAAGGCTGCGCAGGTTCGCCCGCGCCGCTTCGTGCAGGCCGCGCAGGCGCTCGATCGAAACCACGTCGCCCTCGTGGGGCGCCAGCATGGCCGCCTGGTAGCCGCAGCCGGTCCCGACCTCGAGCACCTTCGCGCGGGCCCGCGCCGCCGCATCGAGAGGCTCGAGGGCGAGCTCGACCATGCGGCCCACGGTACTCGGCCGGGAGATCGTCTGGCCGAGGCCGATGGGCAGGGACACGTCGTCATAGGCGCGGCTCGCGAGGCCCTGGTCGACGAACACATGGCGCGGAACCGCCGACATCGCCGCGAGCACCGCATCGTCGCGCACGCCCAGGCGCCGGACCTGCTCCACCATGGCCGCGCGCCCGCGCGCCGAAGCGAGCCCGAGGCCGGTGGCCGGTACCGGTGTCGCCACCGCGGCCCGGATCGGACGAGCGGGCGGCGGCGTCCAGCCCTTCGGGCCGTATCCCGCGGGACGGCGGGTCAGATCGTCCGATCGAGCCAATTCTGCACCGCGGGCAAGCGCTGGTGGGCGGTCAGGTCGATGTCGAGCGGGGTGACCGATACCCAGCCGCCGGCGACCGCGCCGAAGTCGGTACCGGGGCCGCTGTCGCGTGCCTCGCCGGCCGGGCCGATCCAGTAGATGGTGTCGCCCCTCGGGCTCTCGGCGCGGACCACCGATTCGCCCATGTGGCGCTTGCCGAGGCGGGTCGTGCGTATGCCCTGCAACTCGCTGCGCGGGACACCGGGCACGTTGACATTGAGCAGCATCGGTTCGGTGGCGGGATAGCGGGCGTAGCGCGCGACGATCTCGCGCGCCGCCTGCGCGGCCGTGTCGAGGTGTTCGTAGCCCTTGACCGCGAGCGAGAACGCAATCGACGGGACCCCGAGCAGGTAGCCCTCGGTGGCCGCCGCGACGGTGCCGGAATAGATGGTGTCGTCGCCCATGTTGGCGCCGTCGTTGATGCCCGAGAGCACCAGGTCGGGTCGTTCGCCGATGAGCCCCGTGATGGCGACGTGCACGCAGTCGGTCGGCGTGCCGTTGACGTACAGGAATCCCGAGGATGCCTTGCGTACCGTGAGCGGCCGATCGAGCGTGAGGGAATTGGAAGCGCCGCTGCGGTCGCGCTCCGGCGCAACGACGGTGACATCCCCGAACTCCCGGGCCACTTCCGCCAGTGCGGCGATCCCCGGGGAGAAATAGCCGTCGTCGTTGCTGATCAGGATCCGCATGCGTGGATTCTATCGAATCCACGGGGCACGAGCGTTGCATCCACGCAGCCTCGCGCGGCGGCAACGTTGCCGGTACTAGCCCTCGGCGGGCCAGTCGCGGATGTAGGCCTTCAGCATCTTGTTCTCGAAGCTCTGCTCGTCGAGCACTGCGCGGGCGACATCGTGGAAGGAAACCACGCCCAGCAGCACGTCGCCGTCCATCACGGGAAGGTAGCGCTCGCGCGTCTCGACCATGACGCGTCGCAGGTCGTTGACGTCCATGTCGGGCGATACGATGCGCGGGTCGGGCTTCATGACCTCGCGGATGTAGATCTCCGCGACGGGCGGTGTCGGCCCCGCCCGGTGCTCGACCTGGCGCCGCGCGAGCACCTTCAGCACTTCGCGGAAGGTCAGCATGCCGACGAGCCTGCCCTGCGCCATGACCACGAGCGAACCGATGTCGTTGTCGGCCATCGTCATGACCGCGTCCGAAAGCAGCTCGTCCGGAGACACCGTGAACAAGGTGTTGCCCTTGACCTTCAGAATCTCGTTGACTTGCATGGCAGCCTCCAGCTCGTTCGACCCATCCTATAGAAGCGCCGACAACGGGACAAGTGGCGTCCGGTCGTGGCGCTCGCGAAGAAGGGGTTCGTGCATACCGCCGCGCTCAGTCGCCCCGCAGGCTGTCGAGGATCAGCCGCGAGAGTTCGTCCTCGACGAAGGGCTTGGGCAGGAAATGCGATACGCCTGCCGCCATCGCATGGGCCCGGTGCGTCCCGGAAGCGCGCGAGGTCAGCATGATGATCGGAATGGCCGCGGTCTCCGGCCGCGCGCGCATCGCCCGGGCCAGGTCCAGCCCGTTCATGCGCGGCATCTCCAGGTCGATCAGCGCGATCGCGGGCGCATGGCGGTCGATCAGCGCCAGGGCATCGACGCCGTCGCCCGCGGCATCCACGGCCAGCCCCAGGTCGCTTGCCAGCGCCTGCATGGCACGGCGCACGCTCACGGAGTCGTCCACGACGAGGCAGCGCGGCCGTTGCTCGCGGACCGGACGGGCGGGCGACGGCGTCCTGCCCGGGCCGCCCTGCGCCGCCGCGACGAGGTCGATCACCGGAGCCACGGCGCCGTCGCCGAGGATGGCGGCGCCCTCCAGCCCGGGGATCGGCGGCATGAACGGGGGCAGCGGATGGATGACCACCTGCCGTGCCGCGCCCGGCGGCGGGACCCGTACCGCGTCGACCGGCCCGGCCGGCCGTGCCAGCACGAGGGCGACCTCGGGCTCGAGCCCAGCGTCCGGGGCCGGCGCGAGGGCGCCGGCAGGAAGTCCGAGCACTTCGGCCAGGCCTGCCAGCCGTAGCGGGCCCCGCGGCCCGTCGACCACGCTCGCCCCGCCGGGCGCGCTGCGCAGGGGATGCGCGGGAACGATGGAATCGATCGAGGACACCGTGATCGCCAGCGAGACCGCTGGCGAGCGCAGCAGCAGCACGCCGACCGAAGCGAACTCGAGCGGCAGGCTCGCGACGACGCGAAAGCCGCCCTTCTCGCCCCCGCCCATCTCCAGCCGGCCGCGGCGCTCGGCCACCGCTTCGGCCACCAGGCCCAGCCCCAGGCCCCTGCCGGACAGCTGGGTCGCTTCGTCGCGTGTGCTGAAGTCGGGTGCGCAGAGCACGCGTGCCACTTCGGACGGATCCGCCCAGTCGGCGACATCGATGCCGCGCATGGCCGCCCGTTCGCGGACGCGTTCGAGGTCGAGCCCACGGCCGTCATCCTCGACCACGACGCGCAACTGGCCGCCGCCCGCCCGTTCGAAGGAGATGTCGATGCGACCCGTGGCCGGCTTGCCTGCCGAGCGACGGGTCTCGGCATCCTCGATGCCATGGTCGCCGGCATTGCGGATGAGATGCCCGAGCGGTTCCACCAGCGCCTGCAGCAGCCGCGCCTCGAACAGCTGCTCGCGGCCGTGGATCACCAGGTCGACCGGCTTGCCCGCGAGCCGCGATGCCTGTCGGGCCGCCCGCGCCAGGCGCGCCGCGACATCGGCCACCGGGATCATGCGCGTACGCAGGGCGGTTTCGCGCAGTTCGCCCTGCGCCCGATCGAGGCGCGCGGCGAGTTCGGCCATCGCATCCAGCTGGGCCCCCAGTTCCGCTTCCAGCACCTGCCCATCGGCGCCCACCTCCGCTATCCGGCCGGACAGGCGATCGAGGTCGTCGTGGCGGGCAAGCCCCAGGACATCGGCCTCGCCCGGATCGGGCCCCCGGTCCTCCGTACTCGTCGACCCCACGGCGCCGGGCGGCGCCAGCCGGCGCAGTGCATCGACCAGGCGCTCCGCCTCGAGCGCCAGGTCCCGGGCGCGCTGGGCCCCCAGCCGGATGGCACGCCGGATCCGGCCCAGTTCCTCGAGCCGCTCATGGACCTGCGCCACCGCGATGACCGCTTCGGTCGACGCATCCACGAGCCGGTCGACCAGTTCGCCCGGGACACGCAACACCGGTTCGCCATCGGCCGCCGGAACTTCCGTCGCCAGCGCGGTGCCGGGCCCCCCTGCCCGCGGCAGCGCATCGGGCGCAGCGCGAGTATCGTCATGCCCGCCGGAGGGAGCCACGTGCGCTTCGTCCGCCGCGGGCAGGCGATCGAGCCACTCGAGCAGGGTGCGATAGACGGCCGTCATGCCCGGCGGCGGCGACGCGAGGCCGGCCACGGCATCGACCATGCCGGCGAGCGTGTCGGCCGACTCGCCGAGCGCATCGGCAAGCACCGGATCGGCGAGCGCATTGGATCGCTCGGCGAGCAGCAGCAGGTCCTCGAGGGCATGCGTGAAGCGCGCGACGCCCGCGATGCCAGCGGTATTGGCCGCGCCCTTGAGCGTATGCGCCGCGCGCCGCACCGGCTCGAACATCGTCGTGTCGCCGGCGAGCAGCCGCTCCATGCTGCCCGACAGGGCATCCGAGAGGGCCGGCAATTCGCGCAGCAGTTGCGCCAGCACCTCGGGATCGGCGTCGTCCGCGACGGCCAGGGACAGTTCCTGTCCTGCGCCCAGGGGGGCATGGCGCTCGACGCGGCGCGAACCCACCTTTCGCATGTTTCGCCATTGTTCGAGGGCACGCTCGATCGTCTCCGCCTCGCCCAGCCCGGCCTCACGATGGAGCGCCAGTGCCGCTTCGATCGACGCGTCGTCGTTGCGGCGGAAGGCGTCCTGCCATCGGCGAGGCCAGGCGAGGAGCGCCTGCCGCATCCCGACCGGCGCGCTCGCCGGTTCCGGGCGCAGCCCGGAGACCGCGCCGGCGCTCCCGGCCAGCAGCGCTCCGACGGCATCGAGTCCGATGAAGCCGAGTGCCGCGCCGAAATGGCCCAGCCGATCGGTGAACTCCTCGATCGCTTCGGCCACGACCACGGGGTCCGCACAATGGCCCTGCCCGTCCGCGCACCATGCCGCGAGGACCGGGTGCAGCAGTTCCTCCAGTTCCCCGCAGGCATCGGCGAGCAGCAGCAGCTCGTCGCCGGCGACCTCGGGCCCTGGCGGAGCCGGCGGGGCTGCCGAAGCGGCGGGCGGCTCCTCGCGCCAGCGCATGAGCCGGTCCTCGTCGGCCACGAGCAGTTCATCGAGCCGCGCCAGTGCGGGCTCTTCCAGGCGCTCGCCGGGCGCCAGCCAGCGACGCAGGTCGCCCAGCCAGTCGCCGCGACCATCCGCGTCGAGCTGGCCGCCGATGAAAGCGATCAGTCCGCTCGCCCACTGCCCGGCAAGCGCGAGGTCGGAAGCTGCCGCCCCGCCATCGCCCTCGGACAGCTGCTCGCGAACCAGGTCGGCGACCAGGGCCACGCCCTCGAGTCCCAGGGATCTCGCGTGAGCGCAGAGCGCAGCGGCGCGCTGCGCCATCGTCCCGGTCCAGGACGGGGCGCCCTCTGCTGCCGAATCGAGCATCAGGGGCTCGAGCATGGCCACCGCCGAAGCCTCCACGATCGCGAGCGCTTCACGGGCATCGTCCCCGGGCCCGGCATCGATCGGCGCATCGACGCTCATGGATCGACCTTGAAGGTGGACACGGCGGCGAGAAGGCGCCGCGCCGACTCGGCGAGGCGCTGCGACTCGACCGCCTGCGCCTCGAGCGCATGCGCGGTCTGGGCGCTCGAGCCGCGGATGCGATCGGCGCGATCCTTGAGCGCGGTGCTGGCACGGGCCTGCCTCTCGGTCGTTCTCGCGATCGAGCGGACGTCGGCCGCGAGTCGCCGGGTGCGAGCGCGGCTCCCGTTCATCTGTTCGCTGGCCTGCTGCGACAGGCGGCTGACCTCGGCGACCTGCGCGATCGCCTCGCTCATGGCCGCCACCGTCTGCGCCGTATCGGTCTGGATCGCGGCGACGAGGTGGGCGATGCGCTCGGTGGACTCCCGGGCGCTGCCCGAGAGTCGCTTGACCTCGTCGGCAACCGAGCCGAACCCCCGCCCCTGGTCGAGTCGTGCCGCCGCCTGCATCGAGGCATTGAGCGCGAGGATGCCGGTACGCTCGGATATCGAGCGGATCAGCGCGACGACCTGGCCGATCTCCTGCGAGCGTTCGCCGAGCCGCTTGACCTGCTTCTCGGTATCGGTGATCAGGTCACGCGCCCGCGCCACGCCCTCGCCCGTGCGTTCGACGCCGGCGGCGGCCGCTGCGTTCGCGGCGACCGCCAGCGCCGCGCTGCGGTCGACGCGCCGGGCGAGTTCGGCGACGCCGGTCA
>DAIMFM010000191.1:0-6116 GCA_036724585.1 Burkholderiaceae bacterium
AGGAGATCGGCGAGATCGTCGAGCTCATCTCCGACATCACCGAGCAGACCAACGTCCTCGCGCTCAATGCGGCGATCCAGGCCGCGAGCGCGGGCGAGGCCGGACGCGGCTTCACCATCGTGGCCGAGGAAGTGCAGCGGCTGGCCGAGCGCTCGGGCGAAGCGACCAAGCAGATCTCGGCGCTCATCCGCACCATCCAGACCGATACCCAGGACGCGGTCGCCGCCATGGAACAGAGCACCCAGGGGGTGGTCGAGGGAACCCGGCTCTCCGACGAAGCCGGCAATGCGCTCGGCGAGATCGGCCGGGTCTCGTCCCACCTCGCCGAGCTGATCGAGGACTTCTCGGACACCACGTCCAAGCAGGCGGCCTCGGCGGGTACGGTCGCCCAGTCGATCCAGCGCATCCTGCTCGTCACCGAGCAGACCTCGGAAGGCACCCTGCAGACCGCGGGCTCGATCCGCCAGCTCTCCGAACTCTCGCAGGAGCTCAAGAACTCCGTCGCGCGATTCAAGGTTTCGTGATGACGACCGCCCACGACATCGCCAGCGAATCCGCCGAACCCGAGGTGGTCGTGACGCCCGGACTCGAGACGCTGTCGTGGTGTATCGAGGAGATCCGTCGCTCCTTCGCCGATGCGATGCTGCACCTGCAGGGCGCGGTCGAGACGGGCAGCGACGGCGTCACCGCCGCGCGCATCGCGCGGGCCGCCGCCCACCAGGCCGGCGGCGCGCTCACCATCATCGACATACCCGGCCCCGGCCTGCTGGTTGCCGAGATCGAGGGCCTGCTCGACGACGTCGCCAGGGGCGACGTCACCCTGGCCGCCGGGGTCGTCAACCGGATCGGGCGCGGCTTCGACGCCATCGTCGGCTATCTCGACGAACTGCTGCAGGGGGGCGCGCAGCAGCCCCTCTACCTGTTCCCCTACTACAAGGGCGTGCTCGAGGCGCGCGGCGCCGACCGGATCGAGGCGGCCGAGCTCTTCATCGCACCCCCTGCGCCCGACCTGGAAGCGCCGGGCGACGTCATGCTCGACGCCTCGCAGCGCAAGAAGCTGCTCGGGCATTTCGAACTCGGCCTGCTGAGGTTCCTGACCGGCGATGCCGCTGCCGAGGGCGCCAACCGCCTGCTTGCCGCCGCCCGCGCGATGCGCAAGGCCCGGATCGGTGCGCGCGATCCCGCCTTCTGGCTGGCGGTGGAGGGCCTGCTCGAGGCGCTGGCGAGCGGCAAGCTGGAGGCCGACGTCTCGATCAAGCGACTGCTTGCGCGGCTCAACCTGCAGCTGCGCAAGACGCTCGGCGACGATGCGCCGATATCGGCCCGCCTGCAGCGCGACACGCTGTTCGCGATCAGCCGGATTCGCCGGCGTACCCCGACGGTGGTCGAGGTGGTGGCCGCATGGCGGCTCGACGAGGCGATTCCCGCCGACTACCACAAGCCGCGCTACGGCCGGGTCGATCGCCGTACGCTCGCCACCATCGACGAGTCGATCCGGCGCACCAAGCAGCAGTGGGAGGCGCTGGCCGCGGGCGAGCGGCCCGAGGGACTGGGTGCCGGTCTCGCGACCCTGCGCGAGGCGCTCGAGAGCCTGGGCATCGAAGGCGTGGCGGAGCTCGCCGCGGCCTGGGTCGAAGTCGGCAAGAAGTCCTCGCATGGCGAGAACCGGATCGACGACGAACTCGCCCTCGAGGTCGCGGGTTCGCTGCTCTTCGCCGAGGAGGTCTTTCGCGACGGGGTCGAACGCGACCAGTCGGTGGGCCCGCGTTCGGCCGAGCTGGCGCGGCGCCTGCGGACATGGCTCGCCGAAGGGCGGGTCGAGGAGCCCATGCCGCAATGGCTGCGCGAGCTCACCAATCGGGCGCACGAGCGGGCGACGATGGCGAGCTTCGTGGCCGCCACCCGCACGCGCCTGGGCGACGTGGAGCTGACGCTCGACGCCTACTTCCGTGACCGCGCCAGGCGCGACGGACTGCCCGAAGCGACCGCCGGGCTGCGCGAAGTCGGGGGCGTGCTGAGCCTCGTCGGCCAGGAAGAGGCGGCCCGGGCCGCACAGATGATCGCCGACCAGGTCGAGTCACTCGAGAGCGCGACCGAGCCCGCCACCGAAGATCACTGCGAACGGATTGCCGACAGCGTCGGCGCCCTCGGTTTCCTGGTCGAAGGCCTGTTGCGCGGCGGCCAGGACCCGGTCGAGTATCGCCTCGACGAAGCGGCCGGCACCTTCTCGATGCAGCCGGTGTCGCCGGCGCTTCCCGCCGATGCGCCGGCTGCCGGCAGCGCCGGCGCGCCGCGCGAATCGGCCGAGACCCGCTTCGACGGGATCCGTACCGCGATCGCGAGCCGCCTGCGCGCCGTGCTCGACCGGGGCGACGGCCTGGTGCGCGACGCGGCCTTCGACGAGTCCATGGCGCAGTGGCGCGACGCCGCGCAGCTCGCCGGCGATGCGGCCCTGGCCAAGCGCGCCGACGACGCGCTCGCCGCGTTCGCCGAGGACGGATCGGCCGATCCGGCCCGCATCGCGGGCATCCTCGACCTGCCCGGCGACTGGCGTTCGGTCGAGGCGGCCGTCGCCGAAGCGGTGGCCGGGACGGCGGACGAGGACGTCGATGCGGAACTGCTGGAGATCTTCCTCGCCGAGGCCGGCGAAGTGCTCGAGGCCATGCGCGAGGGCCTCGCGACGATCCGTCGCGAGCCTTCGAACGAGAGCGCGCTCACCACGATCCGGCGCGGCTACCACACGCTCAAGGGCTCGAGCCGGATGGTCGGCCTGGGCGCGTTCGGCGAGACGGCCTGGACCTTCGAGCAGCTCCTGAACTATTGGCTCGGGGAGAACCGGCCCGCGAACGACACGCTCGCCGAACTGATCGAAGTCTCGAGCGACCGCTTCGCGAGCTGGGTCGCCCGGCTCGAAACCGCACCCTCGACCGTTCTCGACTGCAGCCGGCTGGTCGCCGCGGCCGAGGCGCTGCGCGAATCGAAACCGCTGCCTGATCGCCCATGGGTGGATGACGAGGGCGTGGATGCCAGCGACGCGGCTCCCGTCGAGGCGGTTCCCGTCGAGGCGGCTCCCGTCGAGGCGGCTCCCGCCGACGAGGAGATCGGGAGCCAGGTCGAGCAGGCCCCCGAGGCCTTCGGCCCGGCCGAGACCGAAGAGATCACGCTGGAGGCACCCGCCGAAGAGGCGCCGGACGCCTTCGCCGTGGTGGAACCCGAGCTCGTCGCCGAACCGGAGCCCGAGCCCATCGCCGAACCGGAGCCCGAGGCCGTCGCCGAACCGGAGCCCGAGGCCGTCGCCGAACCGGAACCCGAAGCCGGGCCGCCGATCGAGATCGAGCTCCAGGCGCTCGAGGAACTGGCCGACGAAGTCGTCATCGGGTCCGATGGCGAGCCCGACGCAAGGGCCGATGGCGAGCCCGAGCCGGAGGCGTTCCCCGCCCTGGACATCGAATCGCTGCCCGGCGAGAGGGTCGAGCCCGTCTACAGCGAGGCGATCGTCGAGAACCCCGAGATCCTCGGCGACGAGAACGCCGGCGACGACATCGACGTCGACGAGATCTCCGTCGACGGAATCGCCGGCATCGCCGAAGGGCCGGACGTGGCCCCGGCCGATGACTCCCTCGCCGCCGCGGCGCCTGGGGATCCCGCCGAGGACGAGATCCCGGTGCTGGCCGCGATCGATGCGATCGTCGATGACGTCGGCATCGCGGACGAAGACGAGGACGGGCCGCCGCTGCTGACCGAGCCGCTCGATCCGCCCGTCGACGCGCCGCTCGCGCCGCTCGACGAGGTCGAGATCGATGGCCACCGGATCAGCGCATCGCTGTACCGGATCTTCATCGGCGAGGCCGACGAGACGATCGCGACGCTCGATGCCGACCTCGCCGACTGGCGCGCGAGTCCCGCGCGCGCGGCAAGCGAATCGGCCCAGCGCGCGATGCACTCCCTCAAGGGCAGCGCCGCGGTGGTCGGGGTCGACGAGGTGCACCGGCTCGCCCAGGAGCTCGAACGCTTCCTGCTGCGCCAGCGGGCGCTGGGGATCGCCTTGCCCGAGCCGGAACTCGACGAGTACGCCGCGCTGCTCGAGCGTCTCGCGGCGATGCTGCACCAGTTCGCCGCCGGCAGCATGCCGCGGCCGGAAGCGGAAACCCAGGCGCGCGCCCAGGCGCTTGCCGACAACTGGAGCGCCCGCCAGATCGTGGTGGCGCCGGCGCCCGAACCGATCGACGGCGCCGAAGTCCATGAGCCTTCGGGCGCCGGGGCGATCGTCGACGAGCTCGATGCGGAGCTGTTGCCCATCTTCATCGAGGAGGCGGTCGACCAGCTCCCGGAGATCGATTCGCGCCTGCGCGAATGGCTGCAACGCCCCGCCGACCGGGCACTCGCCCAGACGCTGATGCGGCTGCTGCATACGGTCAAGGGCAGCGCCCGGATGGCCGGCGCGATGCGCCTCGGCCAGCGGGTGCACGAGATGGAGACGCGCATCGAGGCGGCCGCCGAGCTCAGCACCGCCCCGGTCGCCCTGATCGAGGAACTCGTCGCGGAGCACGACATCGTCATCGAGATGTTCGAGGCGATCCGCGACCCGGGCAGCGCACCGGCACCTGCGACTGCGGCCGCGGCGGACGCCGGGTCGGCGAGCCCCGCCGGCGAGCCGACGCCGGCCTCGATCCCGTCGTCGACGCCGGCATCGCCGGCCGAGGCCGGGGCGGTGACCTCCCCGGCACCGGCGCAGGATGCCGTCCATGCGCCGTCGCCCGCGACGCTCGCGGCCGCCCTGGCCGCGCACGCGCCCGGCCCCGGCCTGGTGCGGGTCCGCGCCGCCCTGCACGAGCGGCTCGTCAACGAGTCGGGCGAGGTATCGATCGCCCGCTCGCGCCTCGACAACTCGCTCGACGCGGTCCGGCAGTCGCTCTGGGACCTCACGGAGAACGTCACCCGCCTGCGCGCCCAGTTGCGCGAGATGGAGATCCAGGCCGAGACCCAGATCCAGACACGGATCGCCGCGGCCCGCGAATCGCACGAGGAGTTCGATCCCCTCGAGTTCGATCGCTACACCCGCACGCAGGAACTCACCCGCATGCTGGCGGAGTCCGTCAACGACGTGGCGACCGTCCAGCACAACGCGACGCGCAGCCTCGACGAAGCCGGCCAGAACCTGCTGCGCCAGGGTCAGGTGCTGCGCGAGTTGCAGCAGAACCTGATGCGCATCCGCATGGTGCGCTTCGGCACCCTCGGCGACCGCCTCTACCGCGTGGTGCGCCAGGCGGCGAAGGAACTCGGCAAGCGGGTATCGCTCGACATCCGGGGATCCGACGTCGAGATCGACCGCAGCGTGCTCGAGCGCATGGCCGCCCCGGTCGAGCATCTCCTGCGCAATGCGGTCGCCCATGGCATCGAGTCGCCCCGGCAGCGCATCGCCGCCGGCAAGCCCGAGGCCGGCGAGATCCGCCTCGCGGTTCGGCAGGAGGGCAACGAGGTCCTGCTCGAGCTGCAGGACGACGGCAGCGGGCTCGACCTCGAGCGAATCCGGGCCCGCGCCATCGAGGCGGGCCTCCTCGGAGCCGACGAGACCATCGGCGAGCAGGGCCTGGCCGAGATGATCTTCCGCCCCGGCTTCTCGACGGCGGACGAGGTCTCCGAGATCAGCGGCCGCGGCGTCGGCATGGACGTGGTCCGCGCCGAGGTCGGCGCGCTCGGCGGCCGGGTCGAAGTGGTCTCCGAACCGGGGCAGGGCGCCCGCTTCGTCGTGCACTTGCCGCTCACCCTGGCGATCGCCCAGGTGGTGCTGGTCGGGGTGGGCGACCTGCGCTTCGCCTTGCCGTCGTCGAGTGTCGAACAGGTGATCCAGCTGCGCCCCCGGGCCCTGGCCAAGGCCTATGCGGAACGCCGCATCGACTGGCAGGGCGAGGAGGTGCCGCTCTACTACCTCGGCGCGCTCGTGGAAGACCGCGACCAGCAGCCGATCGCCCAGCACTATTCGCCGGTGGTCGTGATGCGGGCGGCGGGCCGGCGCATCGCGGTCCATGTCGATTCGGTCACCCGCAACCAGGAGGTGGTCGTCAAGAACGTCGGCCCGCAGGTGGCGCGGGTACGCGGCGTGGGCGGGGCGACGA
>DAIMFM010000192.1:0-6049 GCA_036724585.1 Burkholderiaceae bacterium
CGCGCGCGAAGCGGATCGCGCGGATCTTGCCCTCGACCCCGCGCCGGCCGAAGCCACCCGGGACCAGGATGGCGTCGTAGCCGGCCAGGTCCTCGACGCCTTCGACCTCGAGGCGTTCGGAATCGATGTAGTCGATCTCGACCCGGCTGTTGGTATGGATGCCGGCGTGCGTGAGCGCCTCGGTCAGGGACTTGTAGGACTCGGTGAGCTCGACGTACTTGCCGACCATCGCGATGCGCACGCTGCGCTTGGGATTGGCCTGCGCCTCGACGAGGCGGTCCCAGACCGCGAGATCGGCCGGCGGGACATCGAGCCGGAGCACCTCGCACAGCAGGTCGTCGACGCGCTGCTCGTGGAGCATGCGCGGGATCTTGTAGATGCTGTCGGCGTCCCAGACCGAGATCACGGAATCGAGCGGCACGTTCGAGAACAGCGAGATCTTGGCGCGCTCGTCCTCGGGAATGCGGCGATCGGCCCGGCACAGCAGCAGGTCGGCCTGGATCCCGATCTCGCGCAGTTTCTGGACCGAGTGCTGGGTGGGCTTGGTCTTGAGCTCACCCGCCGACGGTATGAAGGGCACCAGCGTGAGGTGCACGAAGCAGCAGTTGCCGCGGCCGAGCTTGAGGCTCATCTGCCGGGCGGCCTCGATGAAGGGCAGCGACTCGATGTCGCCCACGGTGCCGCCGATCTCGACGATGGCGACCTCGGCCGCTTCGGGCGTGCCCACCCCCGCGCCTCGTTCGATGAAGGCCTGGATCTCGTTGGTGATGTGCGGGATCACCTGGACGGTGCGCCCGAGGTACTCGCCGCGGCGCTCTTTCTTGATGACCGACTCGTAGATCTGGCCGGTGGTGAAGTTGTTCGAGCGGCGCATCCTGGCGGAGATGAAGCGCTCGTAGTGGCCGAGGTCGAGGTCGGTTTCGGCGCCGTCCTCGGTGACGAAGACCTCGCCGTGCTGGAACGGGCTCATGGTGCCCGGGTCCACGTTGATGTAGGGGTCGAGCTTGAGGAGCGTTACCCCGACGCCGCGGGATTCGAGCAGCGCCGCCATCGATGCCGCCGCAATGCCCTTGCCCAGCGACGACACCACGCCACCGGTGACGAAAACGAATTTGGTCATGAACAGCCCGCCGGAAAAGGCGATTATATCGTGTCGGGGGTGTCCTTCGGGCCCTGCGGGAATGCCGCCGGGAGAGGTCCCGCGGCGCCAGCGGCCTCCCGGCGGTGCTTATAATCCCTGATCATCGCCACCCGCCCCTGCCAGCGAGGTTTCCCCATGAGCAAGGTCTTCCCGAACGCTACCAGCGCACTGGCCGACGTCGTCGCCGACGGCCAGATGATCGCCGTCGGCGGATTCGGCCTCTGCGGCATCCCCGAAGCCCTGATCGCCGCCCTGCGCGATTCCGGCGTCAAGGATCTCACCTGCGTATCCAACAACGCCGGCGTCGACGACTTCGGCCTCGGCCTGCTGCTCCAGAGCCGCCAGGTCCGCAAGATGATCGCAAGCTACGTGGGCGAGAACAAGGAGTTCGAGCGCCAGTACCTCTCCGGCGAACTGGAGCTGGAGTTCACCCCCCAGGGCACCCTCGCCGAGAAGCTGCGCGCCGGCGGGGCCGGCATCCCGGCGTTCTTCACGCGCACGGGCTACGGCACCCTGGTCGCCGAAGGCAAGGAAACCCGCGAGTTCGACGGCCACATGTACGTCATGGAGCGCTCGCTCGTGCCCGACGTCTCCCTGGTCAAGGCATGGATGGCCGACGAGGCCGGCAACCTCGTGTTCCGGCGCACGGCGCGCAACTTCAATCCCAACGTGGCGATGGCCGGCAAGCTTTGCGTTGCCGAGGTCGAGGTGGTCGTGCCCACCGGCGAGATCGATCCCGACCATGTCCACCTTCCCGGCATCTACGTGCACCGGATCGTGCACAACCCGACGCCGGAGAAACGAATCGAACAGCGCACCACGCGCCCGACCCGCTGAGGAGATCGCCATGCCCTGGACCCGTGACCAGATGGCCGCACGCGCCGCGAAGGAACTGCGCGACGGCTTCTACGTGAATCTCGGCATCGGCCTGCCGACGCTCGTCGCCAACTATGTTCCCGAGGACATCGAGGTCTGGCTCCAGAGCGAGAACGGCCTGCTCGGGATCGGCCCCTTCCCGACCGACGACGAGGTCGATCCCGACCTCATCAATGCCGGCAAGCAGACCGTGACCACCCTGCCCGGCTCGTCCATCTTCGCCAGCGCCGACTCCTTCGCCATGATCCGCGGCGGCAAGATCGACATCGCGATCCTGGGCGCGATGCAGGTCAGCGCGAACGGCGACCTCGCCAACTGGATGATCCCCGGCAAGATGGTCAAGGGCATGGGCGGCGCGATGGATCTCGTCGCCGGCGTCGGCCGCGTGCTGGTCCTGATGGAACACACCGCCCGCAAGAAGGACGGCACCGAGGACCTGAAGATCCTGCCCGAATGCACGCTGCCGCTCACCGGGGTGGGCGTGGTCGACGAGATCATCACCGACCTCGGCGTGCTCGAGGTCACCCCCAAGGGGCTGCGCCTGGTGGAGCTGGCGCCCGACGTCACCATCGAGGAGCTGCAGGCCAAGACCGGCTGCCCGGTCGACGCCAGCGCGCTCGCCTGAGGCGGGGCCGGCGCGACGCCGGCTCAGTCGACGATCGGCTTGAGCACGATCTCGCGTACCCAGTCCGGCAGCGGGGCCGATTTCCTTTTCGGGAAGTCCACCCAGACGATCGTGGCGCCGCCGGTCGCACAGATGCGCTCGGGCTCGTCGCTGCGGCTCATCTCCACCACCGTCTCGATGGTCGAGCGACCGAGCCGCGCGATCAGCTGGCGCGCCCTGACGGTGCCGGGATAGCGCAGCTCGTGCATGAAGTTGCAGTGCGCGTTGACGATGACCGGTCCTTCGCCGGTGGGATCGGGCGGGAAGCCGAGCCGGCCGAACCAGTCGATCCGCAACTGCTCCATGTAACGGAAGTACACCGCGTTGTTGACATGGCCCATGGCGTCCATGTCGCCCCAGCGGATCGGCAGGTCGAGCTGGAAGACGGGGATCGGCTGCTCGCCGGGAGCTTCGTTGGCCATGCATCCCCTCCCTAGAGCGCGAAACCGTCGTCGGCGGCGATCACCGCGCCATTGATGAAGCCCGATCGTCCGGAGGCGAGCAGGAGCAGCAGGCCGTCGAGGTCTTCCGGGTTGCCGACGCGCCGCCGCGGCAGCATCGCGACCAGGCGTTGCCCGCCTTCGGTCTCCCAGTGGGCATCGTTGAGTTCGGTCCGGATGTAGCCGGGGCAGATCGCATTGGCGTTGATGCCGTAGCGTCCCCATTCCAGCGCCATCGCCCGCGTCATGTGGATCACCGCCGCCTTGCTCATGGCGTAGATGCCGATCTGGGCGAGTACCTTGAGCCCGGCCATCGAGGCGACGTTGATGATCCGCGCCTCGCGACCGGGTTGTGCTTTCGCGCGCTCGACCATGCGGCGGCCGACCGCCTGGCCGACGAAGAACGCGCCCTTGAGGTTGGTGTCGAAGACGAAGTCGAAGTCCGCCGGCTTGACGTCCAGCAGGCGCTGGGTCGTGCTCACGCCGGAGTTGTTGACGAGGATGTCGATCGGGCCGGCCTGCTCCTCGGCGGCGGCGATCGCGCCATCGATGGCATCGGTGTCGGTGACGTCCAGCGCCTGCACGCTTGCGAGGCCGCCGTCCGCCTCGATGGATGCGCGCAGTTCCTTGAGCCGCTCGACCCGGCGCGAGGCCAGCACGACATGGGCGCCATTGTCCGCGAGGACCGTCGCGAACCGGGCGCCCAGTCCGCTCGATGCCCCCGTCACCAGCGCCGTCCTGCCCGTGAGGTCGAATGAGGTCGCCATGCGCGTCTCCCGTTCCGTTTGCCTGTCATGGCCGATGGCGTCGATCATAGCCGATCGTTCCGATTTGGACGGGCGCTGCGGTTTCCGCGACAATCGTGGTATCCGAGACTCGCAGTACCCGTCCCGCCTGCCGGGCACAGCGCACTGACCCTGGAGACCCCTCATGGAAACTGAACGCGACGCGATGGAGTTCGACGTCGTCATCGTCGGCGGTGGCCCGGCCGGCCTGGCCGCAGCGATCCGGCTCAAGCAGCTCGAGGCCGAGCATGGTCGCGAGGTCAGCGTCTGCGTCATCGAGAAGGGCTCCGAGATCGGCGCGCACATCCTGTCCGGGGCCGTGATGGACCCGCGGGCGCTGACCGAACTCATCCCCGACTGGAAGGAACGCGGCGCCCCGCTCAACACGCTCGTCACCGAGGACCGCTTCCTCTTCCTCAACGAAACCGGCGGGCGCAGCACGCCCCAGTGGATGCTGCCCGCCTGCTTCAAGAACCATGGCAACTACATCGTCAGCCTTGCCAACGTGGTCCGCTGGCTCGGCCAGCAGGCCGAGGAACTGGGCGTCGAGATCTACCCCGGCTTCGCCGCCGCCGAGATCCTCTATACCGACGACGGCGCGGTGCGCGGCGTGGCGACGGGCAACATGGGCGTGGGTCGCGACGGGCAGCCCACCGCCAACTTCCAGCCCGGCATCGAATTGCATGCGAAGTACACCCTGTTCGCGGAAGGCTCGCGCGGCCACCTCGCGCGACAGCTCTTCGCGCGCTACGACCTGGCCAAGGACAGCGACCCGCAGAGCTACGGCATCGGGGTGAAGGAGATCTGGGAGATCGATCCGGCCCGCCACGAGGAAGGCCTGGTGATGCACACCGCGGGCTGGCCGCTGCCGAACGATACCTACGGCGGCGCCTTCCTGTACCACTTCGAGAACAACCAGGTCGCCGTCGGCTACGTGATCGGGCTGAACTACACCAATCCCTACCTCTCGCCCTTCGACGAGTTCCAGCGCTACAAGACGCATCCGCTGATCCGGCGCTTCTTCGAGGGCGGCAAGCGTGTCGCCTACGGGGCCCGGTCGATCACGGCCGGCGGCCTCAATGCGCTGCCCCGGACCGTGTTTCCCGGCGGCGCCCTCGTCGGCTGCGATGCGGGCTTCCTCAACGCCGCGCGCATCAAGGGCAGCCACGCCGCGCTCAAGACGGGGGCGCTCGCCGCCGAATCCGCCTTCGAGGCCCTGGGGGCCGATCGCAGCCACGACGTGCTCGAGTCCTATCCGAAGGCCTTCGAGTCATCCTGGCTGCACGACGAACTCTATCGGGCGCGCAACTTCAAGCCCGCCATGAACAAGGGCCTCTGGATGGGCACGCTGCTCGTGGGCATCGACCAGGTGGTCTTCAAGGGCAAGGCGCCCTTCACCCTGCACGTCGACAAGCCCGACCATGAGTACCTCAAGCCGGCGGCCGAGTGCACGCCCATCACCTACCCGAAGCCCGATGGCAAGATCAGCTTCGACAAGCTCTCGTCGGTGTTCATCTCGAACACCAACCACGAGGAAGACCAGCCGGTCCACCTCACGCTGAAGGATCCCTCGGTCCCGGTCGACATCACCCTCGCCCGCTATGCCGGGCCGGAACAGCGCTATTGCCCGGCGGGCGTCTACGAGTTCGTGAAGGACGAGGCCACGGGCGCGGACCGCCTGCAGATCAATGCGCAGAACTGCGTCCATTGCAAGACCTGCGACATCAAGGATCCGACGCAGAACATCGTGTGGGTGGTGCCCGAAGGCGGCGGGGGCCCGAACTACCCGAACATGTAGGACGGCTTCGCAAGCCGGTGCCCGAGTGCATGGGGCGCCGTGCTTGCGCGAGGCGATGCCATCCGATATGAAGACGCCGGAGGTGCGGGGATTGCCCGCGCCGTCCGGCGTCTTGTTGTGCTGCTGGCGAGCGGCTCAGGCGCCCCGGTCGCCGTAGCCACCCCGGCCACCGGCTCCGTAGCCGCCGCGGCCACCGCCGCCGCCACCACCACCGTAGCCGCCACCGCCGCCATAGCCGCCGCGGCTGCCACCGCCGCCGCCGTATCCACCGCCGCCACCGCCGCCGCTGCGACGGAACCCGCCACCGCCGCCCTGGTCGCGCGCTTCGTTGACGACGAGGTTGCG
>DAIMFM010000193.1:0-5592 GCA_036724585.1 Burkholderiaceae bacterium
TGGTGGCGGCGATGCGGCCGAAGTCGAAGGGATCGTCGACGATCGGCATGAAGAAGTCCGTCGTCGCGACCAGCGCCTGGGCTTCGTTGATCTGGTAGACCGCGGCGTCGTCGGACGTCTCGATGCCGACGAGCAGCTCCGGCGGCACCGGCAGCGGGCCGGCATGCCGCAGGATGTCCGACAGGACGCCGGGTGCGATCTTGCAGCCGCAGCCGCCGCCGTGCGAGAAGGAGGTGAGACGCATCGGCGTCGCCATCTCAGGACTCGTCGAGTCCGACCATGCCGCTGGCGACCTGGTGGAAGCCGCCGTCCACGTAGTTGATCGAGGCCGTGATCCCGCTGGCCAGGTCGGACAGCAGGAAGGCGGCGGCATTGCCGACCTCGTCGATGGTCACGTTGCGCCGCAAGGGGGAGTTGGCGGCATTGAACTCGAGCATGCGCGAGAAGTTCTTGATGCCGCTGGCGGCCAGGGTGCGGATCGGGCCGGCCGAGATGGCGTTGACCCGGATGCCCTTGGGCCCGAGGCTCTCGGCCATGAAGCGCACCGATGCCTCCAGGCTCGCCTTGGCGAGCCCCATCGTGTTGTAGTGGGGAATGACCCGCACCGCGCCCAGGTAGCTCAGCGTCAGCAGCGCGGCGTTGCGCCCCTCCATCATGGGCCGGGCCGCCTTCGCCAGGGCCACGAAGCTGTAGGCGGAAATGTCGTGCGCCACCCGGAAGGCCTCGCGACTGGCGCCATCGAAGAAGTCCCCGGCGATCGCCTCGCGCGGCGCGAAGGCGATGGCATGGACGAGTCCGTCGAGCCCGTCCCAATGGCGGCCCAGGTCCGCGAACAGGGCGTCGATCTGCTCGTCCTCGGCAACATCGCAAGGAAAGACCAGCGACGAGCCGAACTCGGCGGCCATGTCCGTGATCCGGCCCTTGAACCGCTCGTTCTGGTAGGTGAAGGCGAGTTCCGCTCCCTGGGCGTGGCAGGCGCGCGCGATGCCGTAGGCGATCGACCGGTTCGACAGCAGGCCGAGGATCAGGATGCGTTTGCCGGCGAGAAATCCCATGTCAGGCGTCTCCGCGCGTGGTGTTCGTCCCGGCAAATTGTCGCACGAGCCGGACCGGGCTGCGGCCGGGCGGGCTCTGGCCGCCGCAGCCTGTCGCGGCCGGGACTGGTTTCGCCGACGCCGGCTCAGCGCCCGTGGTATTCGCGGAACCAGTCGATGAAGCGTCGCATGCCGGATTCCAGCGGCGTCGACGGCTCGAAGCCGGTCGCGGCGCGCAAGCGGGCGACGTCGGCGAAGGTCGCCTCGACGTCGCCCGGCTGCATCGGAAGCTCTTCGCGCTCGGCGCGTCGGCCGGTGGCCGCCTCGATGATCGCGATCAGCTCGTTGACCGTGTTGGGCGAGTGGTTGCCGATGTTGAAGAGGGCGTGGGGCGCGCCGGCTTCATCGGGAGCGGGCGGGCGCTCGACCACCCGGCAGACGCCTTCGACGATGTCGTCGATGTAGGTGAAGTCGCGCCGCAGCCGACCCTTCTCGAACACCCGGATCGGCCTGCCGGCCAGGATCGCGTCGGTGAACAGCCAGGCCGCCATGTCCGGCCGCCCCCACGGGCCGTAGACGGTGAAGAAGCGCAGGCCGGTGGACGGGATGCCGTACAGGTGGGCGTAGCTGTAGGCCATCGCCTCGTTCGCCCGCTTGGTGGCTGCATAGAAGCTCACCGGGCGATCCACCCGGTCGTCCTCGGAGAAGGGCAGGCGGGTGTTGCCGCCGTAGACGCTCGAGCTGCTCGCGTAGACGAGGTGCCTGACCCGCGCCGCGCGCGCGGCCTCGAGGATTACGCTCATGCCCAGCAGGTTGGAGTGCGCGTAGTCGAGCGGGTGGTCGATCGAGTGGCGCACCCCCGCCTGTGCGGCCAGGTGGAGGATGTGGGTGAATCCCTCGCCCGCGAACAGGGCCGCGACGGCGGCGGCATCGGCAACGTCGAGCCGGGTGAACGCGAAGCGCTCCGCCCCGGGGTGCCGGCGCAGCTCGGCGAGGCGATCCTCCTTCAGGGCGACGCGATAGTAGGCGTTCAGGTTGTCGACGCCGTGCACCCGCCAGCCGCGATCGAGCAGGGCAGCGCAGGCGTGCATCCCGATGAAGCCGGCGGCCCCGGTGACGAGAATACGGGGGGTTGCGGCGGTAACGGTGCTTGGCATCGCGTGTACTCGTGAATTCGGTCTTTGCCGTATTCGCCCCGTAGCCGTACATTTCGGGCCAGCAGGGCGCCCCGGCGTCCTTTGACAGTCGACGGAGAGTGTAACGATGAAAGTGAGCGTGGTCGGGACGGGATATGTCGGGCTCGTGACGGGATCCTGCCTGGCCGACAGCGGCCACGAAGTGTTGTGCGTCGACGCCGACGAGGTCAAGATCGAACGCCTGCGTGAAGGTCACATCCCCATCTACGAGCCGGGGCTCGAGTCCATCGTTGCCAGCAACGTCGAAGCGGGGCGGCTGCGTTTCTCGCTCTCGGCCGAAGAGGCAGTCGCGTTCGGCGACATCATCGTCATCGCCGTCGGGACGCCGCCCGACGAGGACGGTTCGGCGGACCTCAAGCATGTCCTGGCGGTGGCCAGGTCGATCGGCCAGCAGATCCGGGACTACCGGGTGGTGGTCGACAAGAGCACGGTGCCGGTCGGCACCGCCGACCGGGTCGAAGCGGCGATCCGGGATGCGCTCGCCGAACGCGGTGTGGACGTCCCGTTCTCGGTCGTGTCGAACCCCGAATTCCTCAAGGAAGGGGCGGCGGTCGAGGACTTCATGCGGCCGGACCGCATCGTGCTGGGCGTCGAGGACCCGCGGGCGGAGGCGCTGATGCGCGAACTCTATGCCCCCTTCCAGCGCAACCATGATCGCATCGTCGTCATGTCGCGCCGGTCGGCCGAGCTGACCAAGTACGCCGCCAACGCCATGCTCGCCACCCGCATCTCCTTCATGAACGAGCTTGCCAACCTCGCCGACCGGCTCGGCGCGGACATCGAGGACGTCCGCCGCGGGATCGGCTCGGACCCGCGCATCGGCTACTCCTTCCTCTATGCCGGCACGGGCTACGGGGGCTCCTGCTTCCCCAAGGACGTGAGCGCCCTGCTGCGCACCGCATCGGCGCATGGGCAGGACCTGCAGGTGCTGCAGGCGGTCGAGCGCGTCAACGCCGCCCAGAAGCGCCTGCTCGTCGAGATGGCGAAGGAGCGCATGGGTTCGCTCGAAGGCAGGCATGTCGCGCTGTGGGGGCTCGCCTTCAAGCCCAATACCGACGACATGCGCGAGGCGCCTTCGCGCGAAGTGCTCGAAGGCCTCTGGGCCGAGGGCGCGACGGTCGCGGCCTATGACCCCGCGGCGGCCGACGAGTGTCGCCGGATCTATGGCGAACGCAAGGACCTGGTGCTCGCCGCCTCACCCCTCGAGGCCGTGCGTGGGGCCGAGGCCCTCTTCATCCTGACCGAATGGAAGGAGTTCCGGGCGCCCGCGTTCGACGAGATCCATCGGCGGATGAAGGAGCCGCTCGTCTTCGACGGACGCAATCTCTACGATCCGCACGCGATGCGCCGCCGTGGCTTCGAGTACCGGGGGATCGGCCGGCGCTGACAGGGGCGGACGGCAGGCGCGGGCGCGCCGGGCGCGGCGGGCGGGTTCAGTCGGCGACGGGCCTTGCCACGTTGCCGAGTCCCGCCGTCTGCGTGCGGGCAGGCCCGCCCACGGTCGGCGAGGCCGTCGCCAGCCGCGGATCGAAGCTGTGGCGATCCACGGGGTAGAGCGCCTGGATGCGCTGCACGTAGGCCATGGTCTCGGGATAGGGCGGGACGCCCTTGTACCGGTCGACCGCCCCTTCGCCCGCATTGTAGGCGGCGAGCGCGAGGATCACGTCGCCGCGATAGTACGAGAGCAACCAGCTCAGGTACGCCATCCCGCCGCGCAGGTTCTGCGCGGGATCGAGGATGTCGGTGACCTGGAAACGCGCCGCTGTCTCCGGGATGAGCTGCATCAGGCCGTAGGCGTTCCTCGGCGAACGCGCATTGGGGTCGAAGTTGGACTCGGTGCCGATCAGCGCCATGACGAGGCGCGGGTCGAGCTTGAAGTCGGCGGCGATCCGGATGACCATCGCCGCCAGCCGCTGGCGCTCGATGCTCGCCGGAGCTGTGGAAAACCGTGAGGGATTGGCGATGCGCGCGAGTTCACGCGACACCGGCTTGGCAGGTTCGACGTCGACGTGCGCGAGGACCCGGTTGCCGAGGCAGTCGGGCAGGCGTTCTTCACTGCCGCGAACCATCATCAGCAGCTGGCCGGCCAGTTGACTCCCGTAGGCCGATGCGCGCCGCAGCAGGGCGCCGGCGATTGCATCGTCCTGTTCGACGCCGAGGCCGTTGAGGTGCATCCAGCCCAGGCGGACCAGGGCGTCGGTCGAGCCGGCGCGCGCTGCCCGGCAATAGTGGAGGTAGGCCTGTTCCAGCTCTTCGGGGCTGGCGGGCGCGCCCGGCTTGCCGGCGATCTCGGTGAGTTCCTGGTAGCGGTCGATATCGCTGCCCGAGGAATCGGTGCTGCGCGTGGCGATGGGGGCGCCGGCCGTCGGCGCGACCTGGTTGAGCGCGCCCACGCTCTGGGCGGGCATGGGTGGCGCCTGGATGATCTGCGCGACCGCGCCGAGTGGGGCGAGCGTACAGCACCAGGACATGGCGAAACGTCCGACCGCCCGTCTCGCGCTATGAGTGCGCGGCGTTGAACCCATGGAAGGCATTGTAGACTTCGGTCGATTCGCGCCGCGGGAAATATGTCTCGGCCGAGCGGGAATAGGGAAGTCCCGCCCGAGCGGGAATAGTGCCGCGTCCGCTTCTTCCCGCAGCCCCAGAATACGCGGTATCCGGAGTGCGCAGGCCAGCGGCGTCCGGGTCACCGCGAGAACCAGTGCGGCGAAACATGTTTCAAGGGAACGTCCATGCATAAGGTGGCTGTCATCGGGCTGGGGTACGTCGGCCTGCCCCTCGCGCTCGAGTTCGGCAGGGTCATGCCGACCATTGGCTACGACATCTCGGCGGTGCGGGTGGAACGGCTTCGCGAGGGGCTGGACGTCACCGGCGAGGCCACCGCCGAGCAGTTCGCCCAGGCGTCGATGCTGACGCTGAGCCACGACCCCGCCTGCCTGGCAGAAGCCGACGTCCTCATCGTCGCGGTGCCGACCCCGGTGGACGATGCCCATCGGCCCGATTTCCGCCCCCTGATAGCGGCGAGCGAAACCTGCGGCCGCCACATGAAGCGCGGCGCGATCGTCGTCTACGAATCGACCGTGTATCCCGGTGCGACCGAGGATGTCTGCATCCCGGTGCTCGAGTCCTGCTCGGGCATGAAATGGAAGGAAGGCTTCCATGTCGGCTATTCGCCGGAACGGATCAATCCCGGCGATCGCGAGCACACCCTGACCCGCATAACGAAGGTGGTATCGGCCGACAGCCCGGCCACGCTCGAGACGGTCGCCGCGGTCTACGAGGCGGTGGTCGAGGCCGGCGTGTACCGCGCCTCCAGTATTCGCGTCGCGGAAGCCGCCAAGGTGATCGAGAACACCCAGCGC
>DAIMFM010000193.1:5717-6010 GCA_036724585.1 Burkholderiaceae bacterium
GAACATCGCCCTGATGAACGAGCTCGCCATCCTGTTCGACCGGCTCGACATCGATACGCACGAGGTGCTCGAGGCGGCCGGCACGAAATGGAACTTCCTGCCGTTCCGGCCGGGCCTGGTGGGCGGGCACTGCATCGGCGTCGACCCCTACTACCTGACCACCAAGGCGGAGATGGTGGGATACCACCCGCAGGTGATCCTGGGCGGGCGGCGGATCAACGACGCCATGGGAGGGTTCCTCGCCCGCCGCACGATCAAGGAGATGGTGTCGGCGGGCATGCCGGTGAGCGAGT
>DAIMFM010000194.1:0-5961 GCA_036724585.1 Burkholderiaceae bacterium
CGATGGGCTGGGTCTTGCAGAATTCGGCCCGCCGGCGCCGGCGTTCGGCCGCGAGGCGGGCCGGGTCGGGCGCCAGCCCGAGCGCGCGGGCGAGGGCGGGCAGCAGCCCGCGCAGGCCGCCGGGCTCGTCCGCGGCAAGGGTCGCCTCATGGACCATCCTGCGGAACCGCACCCTCGTGCCGCCGCTCACACGGGCTTCGCGGGCCCGGGGGCGGGCGGGGCCCGTGTCCACCCGGGTCGGCGCCCCGGACTGTCCGTCACGGACGGGCAGGGGCGCGTGGCCGTCGTCCCCGGCGTCGGCGTCGTCATCATCGAGGACGGCTTCGGCGCGCCGTATCGCCTCGACGACATCGACGTCGGATTTCTCGATGTCGATCTCGACATGGGCGCAATAGCGGCGCAGCGTGTCGAGTTCCTGCTGCGTGTCGACGCGGAAGCCCCGGATCAGGAAGGGCGTGTCGAGCCAGGGCCGGTCGAGCTCCGCGACCCACATGCCGATGGCGACCGATGCGACGTCGAGGCGGTAATGACGCAGGAGGTCGCCGGCCGGTTCGCTCGGCTCGGGCGGGGGGGTCCGCAGGCGGTCGCCGGCCTCGATCGGCCGCGATACGAGATCGATATCCATCAGGGGCGCGCAGGCTTCTGTCGAGCGGCCAGCTTAGGCGGTCGGGCGGCGCCCTGTGAACGGCCTTCGGCCGGGCGGCGGAAGCGGGCAGGTGGGCGGGCGTCGCCGTGGGCGGCCGTACTCCGGCCCCCGCGGCTTCAGGCGAGCGCCCGTGCCAGGGCCAGGCTGGGGCCCGCCTGGTTCAGCGTATAGAAATGCAGGCCGGGGGCCCCGCCGGCCACCAGGCGCCGGCACAGGTCGGACACGACCTCGAGGCCGAACTCACGGATAGCCGCCGCGTCGTCCGCGAGGGCGGCGAGCCGCCACCGGATCCAGCGGGGAATCTCGGCCCCGCAATTGTCGGAGAAGCGCGTGAGCTGGGCGTAGTTGGTGATCGGCATGATGCCGGGGATGATCGGTACGTCGATCCCGGCCGCGACGGCATCGTCCCGGAACCGGAAGTAGGCGTCCGCGTTGTAGAAATACTGCGTGATCGCCCGGTCGGCGCCGGCGCGGACCTTGCCGGCGAAGGCCGCGAGGTCGTCGCCCGGCGAGCGCGCCTGCGGATGGAACTCCGGGTAGGCGGCCACCTCGATGATGAAGTCGCGGCCGCTGTGGCTGCGGATGAAGGCCACCAGGTCGCTTGCATAGCGGAACTCCCCGACCACGCCGGCGCCGAAGCCCGAAGGCGCGTCGCCACGCAGGGCGACGATCCGGTCGACCCCGAGCTCGCGGTACCGGTCGAGGAGGGCGCCGATCGCTTCGCGGGTGCTGCCCACGCAGGACAGGTGCGGGGCGACCGCGGACCCCGTGGTGGCGATCTCCGCGACGACGTCGAAGGTCTTTTCCTGCGTCGCGCCGCCGGCGCCGTAGGTCACGCTGAAGAATTCCGGGTCGGTCGCCGCCAGCTCGGCACGGACCGCGCGCAGTTTCTCGCGCCCGGCCGGGGTGTTGGGCGGGAAGAACTCGTAGCTGATGGAGAGCTTGCTCATACCTGTGGTCCGGATCGATCGCCCCCGTGCGCAAGGGCGGAAGGCATCGCCTCACGGCGCGCATGGATGAAGAACTCGCGGTTGCCGTCGGCCCCGTCGATCGGGCTGGCGATCCAGTCGAGGACCGTCCAGCCGGCGGCTCGTGCGGCCGCGCCCACCGCCTCGCGCACGCGCGCGATCGCTGCGTCCGAGCGCACCACGCCGCGCGCATCGAGTGCTTCGCGGCCGGCCTCGAACTGCGGCTTGACCAGCGCGACGAGCAGGGCGTCCGGCCGGGCGAGACCGGCCAGGGCGGGCAGCACCAGCCGCAGCGAGATGAAGGACAGGTCGGCCACGAAGAGGTCGAAAGGGTGCGATCGCGCCTCGGGGCAGAGCTGGGCGAGCCCCGGCGCATCCAGGTTGCGGATATTGGTCCGCTCTATCACCCGGACGTCCGGGCGCTCGCGCAGCCTCGGGTCGACCTGCCCGTGGCCCACGTCGATGCCGCAGACGAAGGCCGCGCCATGCTGCAGCAGGCAATCCGTGAAGCCGCCGGTCGACTGGCCGGCGTCGAGGCAGTGCCAGCCGCGCACATCGAGCCCGAAGCCGCGGATCGCCCCCGCCAGCTTGAGGCCGCCGCGCGACACGTAGGCATCGAGCTCGCTGGCGGCGAGGTCGATGCGGGCATCGGGCGCCAGCTCGGTCGCCGGCTTGAGCGGCAGGGCGCGCCCGCTCGAGTCGAAGGCCGAGACCGAGCCGGACTCGATGAGCCGCCTTGCCAGCGTTCGCGAGCGCGCCAGGCCGCGTTCGACGATCAGGCGGTCGGCACGAACCATCTCAGTAGCGATAGGTGTCCGGCTTGTACGGGCCTTCCACGGGCACGCCGATGTAGCTCGCCTGCTCCGGCGTGAGCTCGGTCAGCATCGCGCCGAGCTTGGCGAGCTGGAGACGCGCGACCTTCTCGTCGAGATGCTTGGGCAGCACGTAGACCTTGCCCTTCTCGTAGCGATCGCGGTGGCTCCAGAGCTCGATCTGCGCGATCGTCTGGTTGGCGAAGGACGAGCTCATCACATAGGACGGATGCCCGGTGGCGCAGCCGAGGTTCACCAGCCGCCCCTCGGCGAGCAGGATGATGCGCTTGCCGTCGGGGAAGATGACGTGGTCGACCTGCGGCTTGATGTTCTCCCACTCGTACTTCTCGAGGGAGGCGACCGCGATCTCGTTGTCGAAGTGGCCGATGTTGCAGACGATCGCCTGGTCCTTCATCGCCGCCATGTGGTCGTGCGTGATGACGTCCTTGTTGCCGGTCGTCGTGACGAAGATGTCGGCCTTGTCGGCGGCGTAGTCCATGGTGACCACGCGATATCCCTCCATGGCCGCCTGCAGGGCGCAGATGGGGTCGATCTCGGTGATCCAGACCTGTGCCGACAGCGCGCGCAGCGCCTGCGCCGAGCCCTTTCCGACATCGCCATAGCCGGCGACCACGGCGATCTTGCCGGCGATCATCACGTCGGTCGCGCGCTTGATGCCGTCGACCAGCGACTCGCGACAACCGTAGAGGTTGTCGAACTTGCTCTTGGTGACCGAGTCGTTGACGTTGATCGCGCGACACGCGAGCTCGCCGCGCGCCGACATCTGCTGCAGCCGGTGCACGCCGGTGGTGGTTTCCTCGGTGACGCCGACGATGGCGTCGAGCTGGCGCTGGTACCAGTCCGGGTCCTGCTCGAGCCGCCTGCGGATCGAGGCGAAGAGGAACTTCTCTTCCTCGCTCGTCGGATTGGCGACGAGGCCGGCGTCCCTGGCGGCGCGCGCGCCCAGGTGCAGCAGCAGGGTGGCGTCGCCGCCGTCGTCCAGGATCATGTTGGCGGGCTCGCCGTCCGGCCACTCGAAGATGTGGTGGGTGTAGTTCCAGTAGTCCTCGAGGCTCTCGCCCTTGTGGGCGTAGACGGCGACGCCCGACTCGGCGATCGCGGCCGCGGCGTGGTCCTGGGTCGAGAAGATGTTGCAGGAGGCCCAGCGCACCTGCGCGCCCAGCGCGGTCAGGGTCTCGATGAGGACCGCGGTCTGGATCGTCATGTGCAGCGATCCGGCGATGCGCGCGCCGGCGAGCGGCCGGCTGCCGGCGAATTCTTCCCGGATGGCCATGAGGCCGGGCATCTCGGTCTCGGCGATCCGGATCTCCTTGCGGCCCCATCCGGCGAGCGCGATGTCGGCGATCTTGTAGTCGGGCGGTGGCGGGATCTGGCGGGCTGCGGACATGGGAACTCCTGGTCGTCTGTTCTGACGGCCGCAGCGAGACGGGATCCTGGGGTAGCTCGCTGGCCGTCCGTAAACGGTTCAACGAGCGCGGTTGCGGTGATCGGTGCCCGGCCCTGGCGGCCGGTGGATCGGTTCCGAGCCTGGCGACCGGCGTGGCGGTCGTTGCAGCGCTCCTCGGACCCGGAATTCTAGCGGATTTCCGCGAGGCGGCGGCATTGCCCCCTCGCGGATGTCGCGATCGGATTGGCCTCCCGCAAACGCCTCAGGCGAGGCGCAGCGCCTCGGCGCGGTCGGTGCGCTCCCAGCTGAATTCCGGCTCGTCGCGGCCGAAGTGACCATAGGCCGCCGACTTGCCGTAGATCGGGCGCAGCAGGTCGAGCATCTTGACGATGCCCTTGGGCCGAAGGTCGAAGTGCTCGCGCACCAGTGCCGCGATCCTGTCGTCGTCGATCCGGCCGGTGCCCTGGGTCGTCACCCAGATCGAGGTCGGCTCGGCCACGCCGATCGCGTAGGACAGCTGCACGAGGCAGCGCTTCGCGAGGCCCGCGGCGACGATGTTCTTGGCCACGTAGCGCGCGGCATAGGCGGCCGACCGATCGACCTTCGATGGATCCTTGCCCGAGAACGCGCCGCCACCATGCGGGGCCGCCCCGCCGTAGGTGTCGACGATGATCTTGCGCCCGGTCAGGCCGCAGTCGCCCTGCGGCCCGCCGATCACGAAGCGCCCGGTGGGGTTCACCAGGTACTTCACGTCCTTGCCGAGCAGTTCCGGGGGCAGCACCGGCTTGATGATCTGCTCGATGACCGCCTGGCGCAGGGTGCCCTCGCCGATGTCGGGCGCGTGCTGCGTCGAGACCACCACGGTATCGACGGCGACGGGCTGGCCGTCGCGGTAGCGCAGCGTCACCTGCGACTTGGCGTCGGGCCGCAGCCACGTGAGGCGGCCGTTCTTGCGCTCCTGCGCCTGGCGCTCGACGATGCGGTGGGCATAGTGGATCGCAGCCGGCATCAGGGTGGGTGTTTCGTCGCAGGCGTAGCCGAACATCAGGCCCTGGTCGCCCGCGCCCTGGTCGAGGTTGTTGTCGTGGGCGTGGTCGACGCCCTGGGCGATGTCCGGGCTCTGCTTGTCGTAGCAGACCTGCACCGAGCAGCCGCGGTAGTCGATGCCGTAGTCGGTATTGTCATAGCCGATCGCCTTGATGGTGTCGCGGGCGACCTGGATGAAATCGACCTGGGCCGTCGAGGTGATCTCGCCGGCGAGCAGCACGAGCCCGGTGGTGCAGAGCGTCTCGGCGGCGACCCGCGATTTCGGGTCCTGGGCGAGCAGGGCGTCGAGGACGGCATCCGACACCTGGTCGGCGACCTTGTCGGGGTGGCCTTCGGAGACGGATTCCGAAGTGAAGAGGTACTCGTTGGCCATGGCTTCTCTCCTGGTCGCGGCGAACCGCCTTTGTTTCGGGGCGTTGCCGGATCCGGGAGAAGCGGCGACGCTTTAGCGGTATTTGTGCCCGGTCCTCGACCGGGGCCGCCCCGCAAGTTGTCATTAACTCGGCGACCGATGGGGCAGCATTATATAGCGGCCGGTGTCGGCTGCGAGCGACGTCCGCGCCACCGGGCGTGCGGTTTCGCATAGACTGGTCGCCCTCCCCAAGCTCCCCGGCAAGTTCCCGGGCCCAGGCCGGTTCGCGGCATCGCCGGCCGGCGCCGATCATGACCGCAATCCCGCCCCCGGCATCGAGCGTTCAACCGCACTGGCTGGTCCGCATCGTCGGCCTGCTGCCGCTGGCCATGCTGCGGGCGGCCGGGGCGCTCCTCGGCCACGTCGTCTATGCGGTGTCGCCGGCCTATCGCGGCCGCCTGCTGGCCAACCTCCAGCAGCCCGGCTACGGCGAGGCGCCGGCCATACGGCGCCGGGCGGCGGCCGAGGCGGGCCGGATGGTGGCCGAGCTGCCCTGGATCTGGTGTCGCACCCCGCAGGAGATCGTCCGGCGGACGAGCTGTGATTCGCTGCGGGTGTTCGACGAGGCCGAGGCGGGGGGACGCGGCATCATCTTCCTGACCCCACATATCGGGGGCTTCGAGGCGACCGCGCGCTACTGCGCGGCGCGCCTGCCGATCACGGTCCTG
>DAIMFM010000195.1:0-5893 GCA_036724585.1 Burkholderiaceae bacterium
ACGCGCTGCGTGCGCAGATGGCGGACTTCCAGCGCAAGGGCCAGCTCGACAAGGTGGCGGAGCTGCAGTACGGCAAGCTGCCGCAGCTCGAGGCGCAGCTGAAGTCCGCCGAGCAGGCGGGCGAGGGCGCGGCGCCGAACAAGCTGCTGCGCACCAAGGTCGGCACCGAGGAGATCGCCGAGGTGGTGTCGCGCGCGACCGGCATCCCGGTGAGCAAGATGATGCAGGGCGAGCGCGAGAAGCTGCTCAAGATGGAAGAGCGCCTGCACCAGCGGGTGGTCGGCCAGGACGAGGCGGTGCGCCTGGTGTCGGACGCGATCCGGCGCTCGCGCGCGGGCCTCGCGGACGAGAACCGGCCCTACGGCTCCTTCCTCTTCCTCGGCCCCACCGGGGTGGGCAAGACCGAGCTGTGCAAGGCCCTGGCCGAGTTCCTGTTCGACTCCGAGGAGCACCTCATCCGGGTCGACATGAGCGAGTTCATGGAGAAGCACTCGGTCGCCCGCCTGATCGGCGCGCCCCCGGGCTACGTCGGCTACGAGGAGGGCGGCTACCTGACCGAGCAGGTGCGGCGCAAGCCCTACAGCGTGATCCTGTTCGACGAGGTCGAGAAGGCGCACCCGGACGTGTTCAACGTGCTGCTGCAGGTGCTCGACGACGGCCGCATGACCGACGGCCAGGGGCGCACGGTGGACTTCAAGAACACCGTGATCGTGATGACCTCCAACCTGGGCAGCCAGATGATCCAGGCCATGGCGGGCGACGACTACCAGGTGATCAAGCTGGCGGTGATGGCCGAGGTGAAGACCTTCTTCCGTCCGGAGTTCATCAATCGGATCGACGAGGTGGTGGTGTTCCATGCCCTCGACGAGCGCAACATCGCCAGCATCGCGCGGATCCAGCTCAAGTACCTCGAGAAGCGGCTCGCCCGGCTGGAGATGGGCCTCGAGGTCACCGACGCCGCCCTGGCGGAGCTCGCCGAGGCCGGCTTCGATCCGGTGTTCGGTGCGCGCCCGCTCAAGCGCGCGATCCAGGAGCGGCTCGAGAACCCGCTGTCGAAGGCGATCCTCGAGGGCCGCTTCGCCGCCCGCGACACGATCCGGGTGGATGTGGTCGATCGCCGCATCGAGTTCGAGCGCGTCGCCTAAGGCTTGAGCCCATCGGGCGCGAGGCCGTCGCCCTCCCCGAGGGGGGCGGCGGCCTCGTCGCCTTCCGGCGCGGGGGCGGGGTCGGCCGCGCGTGGCGTACTGCGGAATCGGAAGGCGTTGCGCCCGGCCTGCTTCGCGCGGTACATCGCCGCATCCGCGCTGCGCAGCAGCTGGTCGATGGTCGTGCCGTCGAAGGGGTAGATGGCGATGCCCACGCTCACCGAGGGCCGCAGCTGCCGGTGTCCGACCTCCACCGGCTCGCTCAGCACCGACAGCATCTTCGCCGCGACCGCCCCGGCGTCGCGGCGGCGCTCGATGCGGGTCAGGAGGGCGACGAATTCGTCGCCGCCCAGCCTGGCGAGCAGATCCTCCTCGCGCATGCAGCTCGACAGGCGCGTCGCGATCGTCGTCAGCAGGGTGTCGCCGACATCGTGGCCGTAGGTGTCGTTGACCGCCTTGAACTCGTCGACATCGATGAAGAGCACGGCCATCGTGTCGTCGTGGCGCTGGGCCGCGTGCAGGGTCGCGTGCGCGCCCTCGAGCCAGGTCGCGCGATTCGGCAGGCCGGTCAGGGTGTCGTAGCGGGCGAGGTACTTGATGTGCGCTTCGGCTTCGCGGGCGCTGGTGACGTCCTGCACGGTGCCGCGCAGGCGGACCAGGGCGCCGTCCGACCACTCGCTCTCGATGCAGAAGTTCAGCACATGCGCCGGCAGCGCGCCGATGCGGCAATCGAGGCTGATGCGGGCCGCGGCGCGACGGACGGTATCGAGCGCATCGGCGAGGGCCGCCCGATCGCGTGGCACGACCTGCTGCGTGAGGTCGTCGAGGGTGAGCGCCCGCCCGGCGGGCAGCGCGAGCAGTGCGTCGAGTTCGGCGGAGCGACGGAGCCGATCCTCCCCGGCCGGCAGTTCCCAGCTCCCCATCCGCGCCAGCCGTTGCGCCTCGGCGAGTTCGCGTGTCCGCTGCTCGACCAGGAGCGCGATACGTCGGTGCTGGCCGCTGCTCACGAGCAGAAAGGCGCCCAGCAGGCCGACCGCGAACGGCGCCACCGCCAGCGTCGCCCATGCGCTCCAGCTGCGCATCTCGGCCAGATAAGCATCGCTCGCCCGGGTGTCGAGCGACCACTTGCGACCGGCGAAATCGATGGGGAAGGCGCGGTGCACCGGACCGGCGAGCCAGCCGTCGGCGGCGCAGCCGGCGGCGCCGGCGAGCCTGTGGCGGCGCCCGTCGGCCTGGTCGACTTCGACCAGGCAGGCGTCGATGCCGCGCCTGCCGGCGTCTCGGGTGAGCATGGACAGGACGTCGTCCATGCGCAGCGCACTGGCGACGACGCCGCGCAGCCGGGTCGAACCGTCGCCCTGCGGCGCGCGGACGGCGAGGAAGACGACGATTCCGTGCTTGCCGGCGCGCTCCGCGGCGACCAGGAAGCCTTCGGTGGCGACCGGCTGGCCGTGCTCCCGCGTGGCGGCAATCGCCCGCGCAGTCGCCGGCAGGCCGAGGGCGTCGAGACCCAGCACGCGGGTCGCGTCCGCCGCCGGCGCCACATAGAGGACAGGCAGGTATTCGGCCGCGGGCGCGGCGCGCAGCACGTGGCCCGTCGCGCTCTGGCGTCGGATCCTGAAACCGGGCTCGCCGCCTGCGTGCACCGAGGCTTCGAACTCCGTGCGGGCGGCGTCGGGGACGAGCGGACTCCAGGTGAAATTGACCGCGTCCGGATGGCGGCGGAGCCACGGCTGGACGAACTGCTGGAATTCCGCCGCGGTGACGTCCTCGCTGGCGACGATCAGTCGCTCGATCGAGATCAGCACGTCGAGCTGGGTGCTCAGTCGCTTCTCGAGCTGGGTCGCGAGCTGGCGCGCGTCCCGGTCGAACTGCGCCTGGACGCGCGCCGACTCCCACAGCAGCACCTGGCGGAACCCGAACGCCAGCAGGAGCAGGGCCACAGCCAGCGGCACCGCGACGCCCAGCCGCCTCGGACGCCAGTCCTCGGCCGGCTGACCGAACAGGGCGAACATCAGCGGGGCGACGATCAGCACGCCGAGCGTGTCCCCCACCCACCAGTTCCACCAGTTGAAGGCGAGCTCGCCCGCAACGATGCGGCCCGCGGCGTACAGGGCCGGGATCGCGATGCACGGCGCGACCAGCGAGCTGAGCGGCGCGACCAGCACCAGGAAGCGCACGATGGAGCGCGGGGAGTCGAGCAGGCAGGGATAACCGACCAGTCGCCGCGCAAGGGCCGCGCCGAGCACCGCCTGCAGGCTCACTGCGAGCGCGACCGCCAGGCTGCTGAGCAGATCCGGGCGAGTCACGGGGCCGCCGTCGAGAACCGCGGCCTGGATCGCGAGCGAGCCGAGAAAAATCGCCGGCCAGGCCCGGGTGCCGAAGACCAGCAGCGCCGCGAGGGCGAGCCCCGCAGGCGGGAAGACCGGTGCGGCATAGCCGGGCGGGACCGTTACCGCGAGGGAAAACCAGCCCGTCAGCGCATAGACGAGCGTCAGCAGCAGGAAGCGGGACGAGGCGGCGGGCATCCCGAAATTATAGTCAGGATATGACAATGTACACGGCGCGAACGCTGCGCGCTGAAGGCCGGTCGGATACGGTAAACTCCTGTGCTTTGCCGCTGCGGCCCCTTACGCCGTTGCGTCCCACCAGGTTTGCCCGGAAATCAAGATGCTCGAGTCCGTTCGTAAAAACAAGCGCGTTGCCCAGGTGATCCTCGCGATCATCATCGTTCCCTTTGCCTTCTTCGGTATGGACGCCTACTTCACCGACGGCCCCGGCGGCAACGAGGTCGCGACCGTCGGCGGAACCGCGATCAGCGCGATGGAGTTCGACAGGGCCTTGAGCGACCAGCAGGACCGGATTCGCAGCGAGGGTGGCGAGCTCGATCGCGCGATGCTCGAATCGGACAGCTTTCGGCGCTCGGTGCTCGACAACCTGATCAGCCAGCGCGTGCTCGCGCTGTACGCTGCCGAGAATCGTTTCGTCGTCACCCCGCAGGAGCTGCAGCAGACGATCGCGGAGGTTCCTGCGTTCCAGGAAGACGGTCGCTTCTCCTTGCAGCGCTACGAAACCTTGTTGCGTGCCCAGGGCATGAGCCCGCAGACATTCGAGGCGCGCCTTGCGCAGGACGTGCGGATCCAGCAGCTCGCCTTGCCGGTGGGGGAGACCGCGCTGCCGGCGAGCGCCTCTGCGGAGCGCTTCCTCGTCGCCCAGCTCGAGCAGCGTCGCGTTCGCGAGGCTCGCTTCCCGCTTGCGCGCTACGTCGATCAGGTGGTCTTGGCCGACGGCGCGGTCGAGACGTTCTACGAGGCGAATCGCGCCCGCTTCCAGCGACCCGCCCGCCTCAAGGCCGAGTACGTCGTTTTCGACCAGGCGACGCTCGAGTCCCGTGTGGAGGTCGCGGAGGACTAAGTGCGCGCCTTCTACGACGGCAATCAGGACCGCTTCGGGCGGCCGGAGGAGCGCCAGGCGCGGCACATTCTTCTCGAGCTCGCCGCCGATGCGAGCGAGGAGGAGGTCACCCGGGCGAGCGCGCGTGCGGCCGAGCTGGTCGCCCAGTTGCGACAGGACCCGTCCCGCTTCGAAGCGCTCGCGCGCGAGCATTCGAGCGACGCCGGTTCGGCTTCGCGGGGTGGAGATCTCGGCTACTTTGCTCGCGGTGCCATGGTGCAGGCATTCGAGGACGCCGCCTTCAGCCAGGAAGAAGGCGAGATCGGCGAACCCGTGCGATCCGAATTCGGGCTTCACATCATCCAGGTCACTGCGCTCAAGCCGAGCAGCGTGCGCCCCTTCGATGAGGTGCGCGGCGAGATCGAGGCCGATCTGCGTCGTCAGGCGGCGAGCCGGAAATTCGCCGAACTGGCGGAGACCTTCGCCAACACGGTGTATGAGCAGCCCGACAGTCTGCAGCCGGTGGTCGAGGCGCTCGGGGTGGAGGTTCGCACGACCGACTGGATCGAGAAGGGCAGCGACTCCATCGGTCCGTATCGGAGCGAGCGCCTGTTGTCTGCGCTCTTTGGCGACGACGCGGTCAAGAACCGGCGAAACACCGATGCGGTCGAGGTCGGTCCGAACATCCTGGTCGCCGCGCGCGTCGCCGAGTTCGAGGATGCGGCGCAATTGCCGCTCGAGAGCGTGCGCGGGGAGATCGAATCCGAACTGAAGGCGGAGCATGCCAGGGCGGCCGCCGCGAAGGAGGGCGTTGCCGCACTGGAGCGGCTCAACGCGGGAGAAGTCGTCGACCTCGCCTGGAGCGAACCGAGCAGCGTGAGCCGGGTCGCGCCGAGCCTGTCCGCGCCGGCCATGCAGGCGGTGTTCGGGGCGTCGACGGACGAGCTCCCGGCGCAGGTCGGCGTCGCGCTGCCCGAAGGGGATTATGTGATCTATCGCATCGACGCCGTCGAGCGACCGGAGCTCGCCGAGGACGATCCCCGTCTTCAGGCGGTCAAAGCGCAGTACGCCCAACTGCTCGGCGCACGTGACTTCGACGTGCTGCTCGCCGAACTGCGCAAGCGGTACGACGTGCAGATTCGACTGCCGAGCGTGGCCTCGGACTGAGCGAGACGGTGTGCGGCGGCTCGAGCCCGTCAGTACCCACCATCGCCCAAAGAGCCAGGCCCGCGCCTGGTTTTTTGTTTTTCGGCGGGGCGGCGGGCCGGGGCGCGGAAATTATTTTCCTTTTGTTCTTGCGCTTCTGGTTTTCGTGTCTATAATGCGCACCTTCTTCAGCGCCGCAGCGGTTTTGG
>DAIMFM010000196.1:0-5875 GCA_036724585.1 Burkholderiaceae bacterium
ACCTCCGACATCTTGCTCCCAAAGCAAGCACTCTACCAGGCTGAGCTACGCCCCGAAGGAACGAGATTGTAGCCCAAGAATCGCCGCCTTGCGGCAATGCGGCAGGCATGCGTCCAGGGCTTGACCCCGGTCGCGATCGCTGCATGGCGCACGGCCGGCCTCAGGGGCGCGCGAAATCCGGAATGCGGAAGCGCTTGCGATAGGCACCCGGTGCCAGGCCCGTGGTGCGCCGGAACAGGCGCCGGAAGAAGGCGGCGTCCTCGTAGCCGACGCGCCAGCTGATCTCGTCGACCGAGGCATCAGTGCGCTCGAGGCGGCGCTTCGCATCCTCGACGCGCAGGCGCTGCACATAGGCGATGGGCGCCATGCCGGTCGCCGCACTGAAGCGTCGCTTGAACGTGCGCTCGGCGAGCTTCGAGCGCTTGATCATTTCCTCGACCGGGCTCGCCACCGCGAAGTTCGCCTCGAGCCAGCGTTGGGCGGCCTCGATCTCGGCATCGCCGTGGCCGCTTCGCCCCTCGAAGCTCATGTAGGGCGTCAGGCCGTCGTGGTGCCATTGCAGGGCGAACAGCCTTGCCACCTCCTGGGCATCGGTCGCCCCCGCGAAGCGGGCGATCAGGTACAGCGCCATGTCGTGCCAGGTGGTCGAGGCGCCCGAGCTGACCAGCTCGTCGTGCAGGCCGGAAACCACCAGGACGCGCTCCGGATGGATCGCCACCGCCGGATAGGCCGCGGCGAACTGGGGCGCATAGCCGTAATGCACGGTCGCATCCCGCCCGTCGAACACGCCGGTCTCGGCCAGCAGGAAGACCCCCGAACAGGCCGAGCACAGCACCGCGCCCCCCGCATGCATGCGTGCGAGCCATTCGACGAGGCGCGGATAGCGACCGGGTTGCCAGTTGGGGCCGTGCAGCAGTATCGAGGGCACGATCACGATATCGGTGCTCGCGATGCTGTCGATCGATCGCTGCACCGTGACCGGCACCCCGCTGGCGAGCTGGAGCGCCCCTTCGGATTCACCCACGATCTCGATCCGGAACGGGACGCCGCGCCCCGTTCCCGGCAGCTGCATCAGGGCCGCCCCGTTCATCACGTCGAATATGCCCGCGAGCGTGGACAGCACCGCATCGGGCAAGGCGACCAGGGACACATGGCGCGAGGCCCGGCCCGCGGTCGGATACGAGGCGCTCGAAGTTCCCGGCACGAACGAACCGATCGGGGGTGATTCTAGCTCTGCCGCGGGCCGGCCGGCTTCGCGAACATGCGGGCATCCAGGCATTGCCCCGCATGGGGCCAAGGACACCAGGCATGACCCAAGCATCCGCACCGGGCTCGATCGCCGCCCGCTGGCTCTTCCCCCTGCTGCTGCCCTGCGTGGCGGCATTCGCCACCACGCTCGGCTTCGTGGCCACCGACGCCCTGATCCATACCTGCGTCCAGCCGCTGGATGAAGTCCCTCCCCTCAATCCGCCCAGGAGAACATGAAATGGAAGCCACGACGATCGATCAGGAGAAACTCGAGGCCTTCGCGGTGCGCAGCATCGCGGACCTGACCTCGGGATATACCGGGGTGATGGTCAGCCTCGGCAGCAAGCTCGGCCTCTACAAGGCGATGGCCGGTGCCGGTCCCCTGAGCGCGCGGGAGCTCGCGGCGAAGGCGGGCTGCGCGGAACGCTACGTGCGTGAATGGCTCAACGCGCAGGCGGCCGGCGCCTACCTCGACTACCACCCTGCCAGCGACACCTACGAACTCTCGCCCGAACACGGGGCGGTGCTGGCCGACGAGGACAGCCCGTTCTACGTGCCGCCGGCCTGGGACGTGCCGGCGGCGATGTGGTTCGACGAGGACAAGGCGATCGAGGCCTTCCGTACCGGGCGCGGCGTCGCCTGGGGCGAGCACGATCCTCGCATGGCGTGCGGCGTCGCGGCCTTCTATCGCAACGGCTATCGGGCGAACCTGGTGCCGCAATGGCTGCCCGCACTGGACGGGATCCTCGCCAGGCTGGAAACCGGCATCGAGGTCGCCGACGTGGGCTGCGGCCACGGGCATTCCACGCTGCTGATGGCGGCGGCGTTCCCCCGTTCGCGCTTCCATGGTTTCGACGCGCATCCGGCGTCGATCGCCCAGGCGCGCACGAATGCGGCGCAGGCCGGTGTCGGGGAGCGGGCGCAGTTCGAGATCGCGCGCGCCGCCGACTATCCCGGGAGCGGCTACGGGCTGGTCTGCTTCTTCGACACGCTGCACGACCTCGGCGATCCGGTGGCGGCCGCGCGCCATGCCGCCGCCGCCCTGGCGCCGGACGGCACGGTAATGCTGGTGGAGCCCTTTGCCGCGGACCGGATCGAAGGCAATCTCTCGACCGTCGGGCAGCTCTACTATTCGGCGTCGTCGATGATCTGCTGCGCCCACGCGATCGCCGAGGGCGGCGCCCTGGTACTGGGCGCCCAGGCCGGCGAGGCACGCCTCGCCGAGGTCTTCCGCAAGGCCGGCTTTCGCCACTTCCGGCGCGCCGCCGAGACGCCGTTCAACCTGGTCTTCGAAGCCCGGCTCTGAGCGGCGGCTCCGGGCCGCCCCGGGGCGACGGCGCCGTACCACGGCGCCGTCCGTCGTGCCTCAGGACTGCAGCGAATCCGCCAGGCGCCGCGCGAGCCGCTGCGCGGTGCCGGCGTCGCGGGCCTCGACCATCAGCCGGAGCAGGGGCTCGGTGCCGCTGGCGCGAACGAGGATGCGGCCCTGGTCGCCGAGTTCGGCCTCGACCTCGCGACAGGCCGCCTGCAGCCCTTCGTGCGCAGTCCAGTCGAAGCCCGGTGCCGTGCGCACGTTGATCAGCTCCTGCGGATACAGTTCGAGCTCCGAAGTGAGCTCGGCCAGGGTCTTGCCGCTCGCGCGCATGGCCGTGAGTACCTGCAGGGCGCTGATCGTGCCGTCGCCCGTGGTGTGCCAGTCGAGGCAGAGCAGGTGGCCGGAGGATTCGCCGCCGTACTGCCAGCCCTTCTCCCGCAGCATCTCCAGCACATAGCGGTCGCCGACCTTGGCGCGGGCGAACTGCACGCCGAGCCGCTCCATCGCCTGCTCGAGCGCGAGATTGGACATCAGGGTGCCGACGACGCCCGCCACCGGGCCCGCGGCGAGGCGGGAACGGACGATCACGTAGAGGAGCTCGTCGCCGTTGTAGATCCGCCCGGTGGCATCGACGACGATGAGCCGGTCCGCATCGCCGTCGAGGGCCAGGCCGAGGTCGGCGCGATACTCCGCCACCGCCCGCTGCAGGGCTTCCGGCTGGGTCGCACCATAGCCGTCGTTGATGTTCAGGCCGTCGGGCTGGTTGCCGATCCGGATGACGTCCGCGCCGAGTTCGTGGAAGACCGGCGGCGCGGTATGGTAGGCCGCCCCGTGGGCGCAGTCGACCACGATGCGCATGCCCTTGAGGTCGAACGAATTCGGGAAGCTGCTCTTGCAGAACTCGATGTAGCGTCCGGCGGCGTCGTCGAGCCGTCGTACCCGTCCCAGGTCGACCGAGCCGACGCAGCCCATCGGGCGCTCGAGCGCCGCCTCGATCTCTTCCTCGACGGCATCGGGAAGCTTGTTGCCGTCGGCCGAGAAGAACTTGATGCCGTTGTCCTCGAAGGGATTGTGCGAGGCGCTGATCACCACCCCTGCCGCGAGCCGCAGGGCGCGGGTGAGGTAGGCGACGGCCGGAGTCGGGAGCGGCCCGGACAGCACCACGTCCACGCCGGCCGCGGAGAAGCCCGCCTCGAGGGCGGCCTCGAGCATGTAGCCCGAGATCCGGGTGTCCTTCCCGATCAGGACCGTCGGCCGGCTGCCGTTGCCGCCCAGCCCGCGCGTCCCCGCCAGCACACGCCCGGCCGCATAGCCGAGGCGCAGCACGAATTCGGGGCGGATCGCGCCCTCGCCCACCCGGCCCCGGATACCGTCGGTCCCGAAGTATTTCCTGCCCATCGTCATCCTCTGAGTTGATCCTGCTTCGCGGGCACGCCCGCTTCTATCGCATGCCATACCCGCAGCGCATCGACCGTCTCGCGCACATCATGCACCCGCAGGATGCGGGCGCCCCGCGCCGCCGCGGCCAGCGCGGCCGCGAGGCTGCCCGCGAGCCGCTCGTCGACCGGGCGCCCCGTGAGCGCCCCCAGCATCGACTTGCGCGAAACGCCCACCAGCACCGGCCGGCCGAGTGCCGCGAGGCGATCGATCGAATGCAGCAGCGCGAGGTTGTGCCCGAGATCCTTGCCGAAGCCGATGCCCGGATCGAGCACGATCCGGTCCGCCGCGATTCCCCCGGCGAGGGCCTGGTCGAGGCGAGCCTGAAGGAACTCCGCCACCTCGCCCACGACTTCCCGATAGGCGGGCGCCTGCTGCATCGTCAGCGGCGAGCCGCGCATGTGCATCAGGCACAGGCCGCAGGCCGAACCCGCGACCGCCGCGATCGCGCCGGGCTCGCGCAGCGCCTCGATGTCGTTGATGCAGTCGGCGCCCGCCGCCAGCGCCGCCCGCATCACCGCGGGCCGGCGGGTGTCGACCGAGAGGGCCGCCGGCGCGGCGCGCAACGCATCGAGCACCGGCAGGAGGCGATCGAGTTCCTCGGCTTCCGTGATAGGCGTGGCGCCCGGCCGGGTGGATTCGGCGCCGAGGTCGAGGATGCCCGCGCCATGCTCGATCATGTCGTGCGCGGCTGCGATCGCGTCGACCGGCCGCAGGTGCCTGCCGCCGTCGGAGAAGGAGTCGGGTGTGAGGTTGAGGATGCCCATCACCAGCACGCGCTGGGGTCCGAACGCGAAGCGCCCGCAGCGCCAGGCGGCGGGCGAGGATGGCGAAACGGGCTCGGCTTCCTGCATGTCCTGTTCTTCGGCTCGCGGCGGGGCCGGCAAAGCAAAGCGGCGGACGCCAGGGACGCCCGCCGCTTCGGGGTTGCCCGCCGGGTTCAGGCTGCCGGTTCGGCCGAACCCGATGCCGAGGGCGGCTTGACCGTGTCGGAGCTGGGCGCCACCGGCGGATTGGCGCCGCCCGAGGAACCGCTTTCCTTCGGCGGACGCGGCGGCCGGCCGTTGATGATGTCCTCGATCTGGTCGGCGTCGATCGTCTCCCATTCGAGCAGCGCCTTGGCCATGGCCTCGATGCGATCGCGGTTGTCCTCGATGAGCTTGCGGGCGACCGCGTACTGCTCGTCGATGATCCGCCGGATCTCCTGGTCCACCTTGCGCATCGTCTCTTCGGACATGTTGGTGGTCTTGGTCACCGAGCGGCCGAGGAAGACCTCGCCCTCGTTGTCCGCATAGACCATCGGTCCGAGGAGGTCGCTCATGCCGTAGCGGGTCACCATGTCACGGGCGATGCTCGTGGCCCGCTCGAAATCGTTCGATGCGCCGGTGGTCATCTGGCCCATGAAGACTTCCTCGGCGATGCGGCCACCGAAGAGCACCGCGATGGTGTTGAGCATGCGCTCGCGGTCCATGCTGTAGCGATCGCCCTCGGGCAGCTGCATGGTCACGCCCAGCGCCCTGCCCCGCGGGATGATCGTCACCTTGTGCACCGGGTCGGTCTTGGGCAGCAGGCGCGCGACCAGGGCATGGCCCGACTCGTGGTAGGCCGTGTTGCGGCGCTCGTCCTCGGGCATGATGATCGAGCGGCGCTCGGCCCCCATGATGATCTTGTCCTTCGCCCGTTCGAAGTCGACCATGTCGACCAGGCGGGCGCTGCGCCGCGCCGCGAACAGCGCCGCCTCGTTGACGAGGTTGGCGAGGTCGGCGCCCGAGAAGCCCGGGGTGCCGCGCGCGATGAGGTCGGGGCGAACGTCCGGCCCGATGGGCACCTTGCGCATGTGCACGTTGAGGATCTGCTCGCGGCCGCGGATGTCGG
>DAIMFM010000197.1:0-5818 GCA_036724585.1 Burkholderiaceae bacterium
TCATCCAGCAACAGGATCTGCGGATCGGCGACCAGCGCGCGGGCGATCTCGACGATGCGCTGCTTGCCAAGCGGCAGGCTGCCGGCGGCGAGATCGGCTTCCGCGGCAAGCCCGACGCGCTCCAGCGCGGCGCGGGCGCAGGCGCAGCGGGTGCGCGACGCGGGCCTACCCGTCTATACCGAAAAGATCCTCACCGCCCAGGGTGCGCGCATCCGGGTGCGGGCCGGGCCGTTCGGCAATGGCGAGGAGGCCGAGCGGGCGCGCGCGAAGCTGCAGCTGGCCGGCATCGAGTCGGCCATCATCAAGCCCTGACGTGATCCTCGACCAACTCACCGGCTGGGATTACCTGGTCCTCCTCGTCCTCGGGATCTCGACCATCCTCGGCCTGCTGCGGGGAATGATCCGCACGCTGTTCGCCCTGGCGGGATGGGTCGTCGCATTCATCGGCGCACCCATCCTGACACCGCCCCTGCTGGGCCTCACGGGGCTCGATATACCCCCATGGGTGGCGCTCGTCGTGATCTTCTTCGCGCTGCTCCTGCTCACCCGGCTCGTGGGCGCGCTGCTTGCGCGCCTGACCAGCAGCATCGGCCTGGGAGGCGTCGATCGGGGCATGGGCGTGGTGGTCGGCGTCGCCCGCGCGGTGCTGATCGTCGCGGCCATCGCCATGGCCGGGCGCCTGCTCGACATGCACCAGCAGCCCGCATGGCAGCAGGCGATGTCGCGCCCACTTCTCGACAGCATCGTGCAGATCGTCGATCCGTATCTGCCCTCGCGCCTTACCACCACAGCCGGGCGGATCTGAGCCCGGCGCGGCAAAGGGTTGGAATCATCATGTGCGGAATCCTAGGTGTCGTCTCGCGGAGTCCGGTCAACCAGCTGCTCTACGACGGCCTGCTGCTGATGCAGCACCGTGGCCAGGATGCCGCCGGAATCGCGACCGCGCAGAACAAGACCTTCAACATGCACAAGGGCAGCGGCATGGTGCGCGACGTGTTCCGCACCCGGAACATGCGCTCGCTGCCGGGCAATTCGGGCGTCGCGCATGTGCGCTACCCCACGGCGGGATCCGCATCGAACTCCGAGGAGGCGCAGCCCTTCTACGTCAACGCGCCCTTCGGCATCACGCTTGCGCACAACGGCAACCTGACCAATTCCGAAGAGCTCACCGAGCAGATGTTCCAGCGGGATCGCCGCCACATCAACACCGATTCCGATTCCGAGGTACTGCTCAACGTGCTCGCCAACGAGCTGCAGGCGGCGGCAACGGACGTGGGCCTGGATGCCGCCACGGTCTTCCGTGCCGTGTCGGCGGTGCACTCGCGGGTGCGCGGCGCCTACGCGGTGGTCGCCGAGATCGCCGGCTACGGCGTGCTCGGCTTCCGCGATCCGCACGGCATCCGGCCGCTCTGCTACGGCGTGGCCGAGACCGAGGCGGGGCCCGAGTACATGATCGCGTCCGAGTCGGTCGCCCTCGAAGGCACCGGCTTCCGCATGGTGCGCGACGTGCAGCCGGGCGAGGCCGTGTTCATCGACCTCGACGGCAACTTCCACAGCCGCCAGTGCGCAGAGTCGCCGTCGCTCAACCCCTGCATCTTCGAGTACGTGTACTTCGCCCGGCCCGACTCGTTGATCGACGGTGTCTCGGTCTACGACGCCCGGTTGCGCATGGGCGAATACCTCGCCGAGATCATCGCCCGCCAGCCGTGGGCCAGCGAGATCGACGTCGTCATGCCCATCCCCGAGACCTCGCGCCCTTCCGCGATGCAGCTCGCGATGAAGCTCGGCATCGCCTATCGCGAGGGCTTCTTCAAGAACCACTATGTCGGGCGCACCTTCATCATGCCGGGGCAGGCGGTGCGCAAGCGCTCGGTGCGCCAGAAGCTCAACGCGATGAGCATCGAGTTCAAGGGGCGCAACGTACTGCTGGTCGACGACTCGATCGTGCGCGGCACGACCTCGCGCGAGATCATCCAGATGGCGCGCGAGTCCGGCGCGAAGAAGGTGTTCTTCGCGTCGGCGGCGCCCCCGGTGCGCTTCCCGAACGTCTACGGCATCGACATGCCCACGCGCAACGAACTGATCGCCCATGGCCGCAGCGACGAGGAGATCCGCCTCGCGCTCGGCGCCGATGCCCTGGTGTACCAGGACGTCGAATCCATGAAGCGCGCGGTCACCGAGCTCAACCCACGCCTGACGAGCTTCGATACCTCGTGCTTCGACGGCAACTACATCACGGGCGACGTCACGCCCGAGTATCTCGAGCGCATCGAACTGGCCCGGCTGGGCAAGCCGGATCTCTCGGATGAAGATTCGCCGAGGATGCAGATGAACCTGCTGTTCGGCGCCGCCCACCGCGACGGCTGAGCGCGCCAGGAGGACCTACGATGTCGATCCACTCCAAAGTGACCCGCATCACCGCGCCGGCGATCACGGCGCGCAAGGGCGGCGAGAAGCTCGCCTGCCTGACCGCCTATACCGCACCGATCGCCGAGATCCTCGACGAGCACGCCGACCTGCTGCTGGTCGGCGACAGCCTGGGCATGGGCGTGCACGGCCTGCCGAGCACCGTTGGCGTGACGCTCGACATGATGATCATGCATGGCAAGGCGGTCGCCCGCGGCGCCCAGCGCGCGATGATCGTCGTCGACCTGCCCTTCGGTACCTACGAGGCCTCGCCGCAACAGGCGCACGAGAGCGCGGCGCGCATCATGGCCGAGACCGGCTGCCAGGCGGTCAAGGTCGAGGCCTGCGACGGCATTCCCGAGATCATCGAGTTCCTCGTCGGCCGGGGTATCCCGGTGCTGGGGCACGTCGGCCTGCGGCCGCAGGCGGTCAACGTCGATGGCGGCTTCCGCGCCAAGGGCCGGACCGAGACGGAGCGCGAGCGCGTGCTCGCCGAGGCGAGGGCCGTCGAATCCGCCGGCGCGTTCGCGACCGTCGTCGAAGGCGTCGACGCCGAGATCGCGTCCGAGGTGACGGCGGCCATCGGCATCCCGACCATCGGCATCGGGGCGAGCGCCGACTGCGACGGGCAGATCCTCGTCACCGACGACATGCTGGGCATGTTCGACTGGAGCCCGAAGTTCGTGCGTCGCTACGCCAACCTGCGCGAGGCCATCGGCCAGGCCGCAGCGGGCTACGCCAGCGACATCCGCGCCGGCAGGTTTCCCGGCGAGGCCGAGCTCTATCGGCTCAAGCGCACGAAATGAGGCCTTGCACCGTGTGCCGCGGGCGTGGTGTAATCGTTGCCAGCGCTGATTTGTCCTTGCTTGCGGGCGCTCAATAAATCCAGCTAAACAGGGGACCGGATGAGCCGGTCCTGTTCGGGTAGTCATTCCAGGTTGCCCAAAGCTGAACCCGCGATGCCTCGGTCCGGATCGCGGGTTTCTTGTTTCCTGGGAGCACTATCTTGACGAATTCCGCCGACGCTTTCGAACGACTCCTCCCCGAAGGGCTGTCGCCCGAGACCCTCGCCGTACGCTCCGGGCTCGCGCGCACCCAGTACCAGGAGCACGGCGACCCGATCTTCCCGACGTCGAGCTTCGTGTTCGACGATGCCGCCCAGGCGGCGGCGCGCTTCGCCGGCGAGGAAGACGGCTTCATCTACTCGCGTACCGACAACCCGACGGTCGCTTCCTTCGCCCGCCGGCTGGCGGCCCTCGAGGGCGGCGAGGCCTGCGTGGCGACCGCATCGGGCATGTCGGCGATCTCCGCCACCATCATGAGCCTGACTCGCGCCGGCGACCATGTCGTGTCGGCGCGCGAGCTCTTCGGCGCGACGGTGCAGATGTTCGGCATCCTGTCGCGCTTCGGCGTCGGCACGAGTTTCGTGCCGCTCGCCGATACCGCGGCCTGGGCGCGCGCCATCGGGCCGCGGACGAAGCTGCTCTACCTCGAGTCGCCGTCGAACCCGCTCAACGAGATCGCCGACATCCGCGCCATCGCCGAGATCGCCCGCTCGCACGGTATCCCCCTGGTGGTCGACAACTGCTTCTGCTCGCCGGTGCTGCAAAGGCCGCTGGAACTGGGCGCGCAGATCGTCGTCCATTCCGCCACCAAGTACATCGACGGGCAGGGCCGGGTGCTCGGCGGGGCCGTCGTCGGCGAGCGTTCCTACATCGTCGATACGCTCGGGCCCTTCCTTCGCACGATGGGCCCGACCATGTCCCCGTTCAATGCCTGGGTCCTGCTCAAGGGATGCGAGACGCTCTCGGTGCGGATGTACCAGCAGTCGGCCAATGCGCTCGAGATCGCGCGGTGGCTCGAGACGCAGCCGGCGATCGAGCGGGTGCACTATCCAGGGCTCGAGTCACATCCGCAGCATCGCCTGGCGATGTCGCAACAGAAGACGGGCGGTGCGATCGTCTCCTTCGATGTCGCCGGCGCGGACGATGCCGCGCGCCGGCGCAACGCCTGGGCGCTCATCGACAATAGCCGCATCATGTCGATCACCGCCAACGTCGGCGACGTCCGGACGACGATCACCCATCCGGCGAGCACGACGCACGGCCGGATCGGCGCCGATGCGCGGCGCGAGGCGGGCATCGGCGAAGGGCTGATCCGGCTCGCTATCGGCCTCGAGGCGCCGGTCGACGTCATCGCGGACATCGGGCGGGGGCTGTCGCGGATGGACCGCTAGCCACCTTGCCGGGTGCGACGATGCGCGGCGCGATGAGCGGGCAGGCCATCGGGTTCCTGTGCCTTGCCATCACCTCCGTCGGCTGGGCGCTCAACTGGCCGCTCATCAAGATCATCCTCGCGGACTGGCCGCCGCTGTTCGCCCGCGGCCTGGCCGGCGTGATTGCGGCGGTCCTGCTGGCCGCGATCGCCCTGGGCAGGCGGCAGTCGCTCGCCGTGCCGCGCACGGACTGGCGCCGGCTGGTGTTCGCATCGTTCACCAACGTGTTCGCCTGGATGGGATTCGCCACGGTGGCGATGAAGCTCGTCACCGTCGCCGAATGCGCGCTGATCGTCTACACGATGCCGATCTGGGCGATGCTGTTCGCGTGGCCGCTCTCGGGCCTGCGCCCGACATGGCGGGGCGTCACCTCCATCGTCCTGGCCATGGCCGGCGTCGGCCTGCTCCTTGGCGGCGACGGCTTCGAGTTCGATCGCGCCAAGCTCCTCGGCATCGGGCTCTCGCTCGGCTCGGCGGTGCTCTTCGCGCTGGGCAACGTCCTCAACCGGGAACCGCCGCCGGTCCCGCCGCTCGTCGACGTCGCCTGGCAGGTCGGCCTCGGCTGCCTCGTCATGCTGGTGCTGGGGGTGCTGTTCGAACGTCCCGACTACACGGCGCTTTCGGCGGTCGGCGTGGCGAGCTTCGCGTACATGGTGGTGATCCCGATGGTCGTGTGCTACCTCGCCTGGTTCGAGACGGTGCGTCGCCTCTCCTCCGTTACCGCATCGACGGGCATCCTGCTGGTGCCGGCGCTTGCGGTGGTCGCCGCCGCGCTGATCCTGGGCGAGCCCCTGGGTGGCAGGGAGGTATCGGCGATCGCGCTGACCCTGGGCGGTGTGGCCCTGGCGCTGCGAGGCGCCTGAGATCGAGGCGCGCGGGCGGCGAACCGCTGGCAATCCCGGGGCAAGCGACATACGGTCGCGCAATCGTGCATGGACGGGACCGGGTGCGCAGCCCATTCCACCTAGAATCGATGCAATCGTCCGGATCTTCCTCCCGATGCGCCGTCCTCCTCTCTCTCGCCTCGTCGACCTCGGCCCGCGCCAGCGTGCGGGGCTCGCCATGCTCGCCGCCTGCGGCGCGATGCTGTTCCTCGTGCTGGGCACGCGGCCCGATGCGGGCGCGATGGTGCCGCCG
>DAIMFM010000198.1:0-5770 GCA_036724585.1 Burkholderiaceae bacterium
CCAACGCGCCGACGGCCTGATCGTGGCCACGCCCACAGGCTCGACCGCCTATGCGCTGTCGGCCAACGGCCCCATCCTGCATCCGCGCCTCGCCGGGCTGGCGATGGTGCCGGTCGCGCCGCAGTCGCTGTCGAACCGGCCGATCGTCCTGCCCGAGGACGTGGAGGTCCGCATCCGCGTGGTCGATGGTCGCGAACCCCGGGTGAGCTGCGACATGCAGGTGTTCAGCGACCTGCAGGTCGGCGACGACATCGTGGTGGCACGCGCCCCGTTCTCCGTGCGCTTCCTGCACCCGCTCGGCTACAGCTATTTCGCCACCCTGCGCAGCAAGCTGTACTGGCACGAGTTCCCGATCCTGCATCCGAAGAGTTCCTGAACTCCTCGCCGCGATGTTGGAAAGCATTCGACTGCGCGACTTCGTCATCATCGACGCGGCCGAGATCGAGTTCGCCGAGGGATTCTGCGTCCTGACCGGCGAGACCGGCGCCGGCAAGTCCATCCTCATCGATGCGCTCGGGCTCGCGCTCGGCGCGCGGGCCGACGCCGGCACGGTACGCCAGGGCGCGGCCCGCGCCGACATCACCGCGAGCTTCACGATCGACGCGCAGACCGCGCAATGGCTCGCCGAACGCGAGCTCGACGGCGATGAAGGCCGGGTGCTGCTGCGCCGGGTCATCGACGCCGACGGCCGCAGCAAGGCACTGGTCAACGGGCATCCGGCCACCGCGGCGCTGCTGCGCGAGATCGGCGCCCGGCTGCTCGAGATCCACGGCCAGCACGCGTCGCAGTCGCTCCTGCGCCCCGAGGGCCAGCGCGCCCTGCTCGACGCCCATGCCGGCCTCGGCGAGCTGCTGCGCGACACCGGCCGGGCCTGGGCCCGGTTGCGCGAGGCACGCGCCGAACTCGAGGCGGCCGAGGCGAGCAGCCGCGACGACCAGCTCGAGCGCGAGCGCATCGCCTGGCAGGTCGACGAGATCGGCCGCCTCGATCCGGTCGCCGGCGAATGGGAGACGCTGTCGGAGGACCATTCGCGTCTCTCGCATGCGGCCGAGCTCATCGACGCGGCCCAGCAGGCGAGCGACGCGCTCGCGGGCGACGACGACGCCGTCTCCACCCGCCTGCACCGGATCCTGACGCGCCTGCGCGGCCTGCTGGGCGCCGATCCCCGCCTGGCCGAGACGGTCGAGATGCTCGACAGCGCGGCCATCCAGGTCGACGAGGCGGCATCCGAACTCGCCAGCTACGCCAGCCGGATCGACCTCGATCCGCAGCGACTCGGCGCCATCGACGAGCGCCTGGCCGCGCTGCACTCCACCGCCCGCAAGCTGCGCCTCGAGCCGACCGGCCTCGCCGCCGAACTCGAGCGCCTGCGAAAGGAGCTCGCGCGCCTCGATCGCGCCCAGGACCACGACGCGCTGCGCGAACGCGTCGCCGCGGCGCAGGCCGACTACGATGCGCTCGCCACCGCCCTGTCGGGCAAGCGCCGTGCCGCGGTACGGCGGCTCGAGCGCGACGTCACCGAGACCATTCGCGAGTTCGGGATGGCGGGCGCCCGCCTGCGGATCGTCATCGAGGCCGGCGAGCCCGGCCCCGGCGGCATCGACCGGGTGGAGTTCCTCGTGGCCGGCCATGCCGGCGTGGAGCCGCGCCCCATCGGCCGCGTCGCCTCCGGTGGCGAGCTCTCGCGGGTGGCGCTCGGGATAGCGGTCAGCGCCGCCGAGGCGAACCCGGTGCCGACGCTGATCTTCGACGAGGCCGATGCCGGGGTCGGCGGCGCGGTCGCCGATGCGATCGGCGCGCGCATGCGCCTGCTCGGCGAATCACGCCAGGTGCTGTGCGTCACCCACCTGCCGCAGGTCGCGGCGCGCGCCCATCACCAGTACCGGGTCACCAAGTCCACGCGCGCGTCCACCACGACGAGCCGGGTCGGCAAGGTCGAGGGCGACGAGCGGGTCGACGAGATCGCCCGCATGCTCGGCGGCGCCCGGCTCACCGGTGCCGGGCGGGAACATGCGCGCGAGATGCTCGCCGGCCGCTGACCGGCGCCTTCGAGGCGCCTCGACGCGGTCGTGCGCCCGGACCCCAAGCCGGCCTATTCGTGGCCGCGACAGTCGGGCTTGTTGCAGTAGCCGTAGAGCGCGAGCGAGTGGTCCTGGAGCGAAAAGCCCCGGGAAGCAGCCACCTCGCGCTGCAGGCGCTCGATCTCCGCATCGAAGAATTCCTCGACACGACCGCAGCGCAGGCACACCAGGTGGTCGTGGTGGTCGCCCTGGTCGAGTTCGAAGACCGCCTTGCCGGATTCGAAGTTGCTGCGCTTGAGCAGGCCCGCCTGCTCGAACTGCGTGAGGACCCGGTAGACGGTGGCGAGCCCGATCTCGTGGTTCTCCGCAAGGAGTTCCTTGAAGACGTCCTCGGCGCTCATGTGGCGCTGGCGGCCGGCATGGAAGACTTCGAGGATCTTGAGGCGAGGCAGCGTCGCCTTGAGTCCTGCGCTCTTGAGTTCGGTAGCTTCGGGCATGGATCGAGTCGGTCGCTGGTTCGCCGCGGCGGCGGAACCTTGTTGATCGTGCGCGAGGGTCCGTGCCCGGACCGACGCTAGCCTGCACGGGAGCGCTTATCATAATGGCTTTCCCAGCCCAGCCACCCTATATCGACATTGCCATGCCGGATACCCGCAAAGCAGCGCGCCGCCCGGCCCGGGCGGGCATCGCGGCGGGCGCCGCCCTGGTCCTCGTCCTCCTGGGAACGAGCCTCCTGGGCGCCTGCGCATCCCGCGACTCGAGCCGCAGCGGCATCTTCGAACCGCACCGCGTCGACCTGCCACAGGGCAACTACATCACCGGGGAGATGCTGGACAAGGTCGAGCGGGGCATGAGCCCCGAACAGGTCCGCTTCGCGCTCGGCTCGCCACTGCTCGTCGATGTGTTCGAGCCCGAGCGCTGGAACTACGTGTTCCGCTACCTGCACGCCAACGGCGATGCGGAGCTGCGCCGGGTGATCGTCATCTTCGAGGACGGGCGCGTGGCGAAGATCGACGCCGATCCCCTGCCCCAGGTCGAGAATCCCGGCGACCCCGCGCTGCCCGGCTACCGGCCGCCGGAAGACGCATGAGCCGGCGCCACCCACGGAGGACATCATGGCGGGGCTGAGGGTAGCGATCGCCGGCGCCACCGGCCGGATGGGCAGGATGCTCGTCGAGGCGGCGCTCGAGGCCGAGGACATCGTGCTCGCCGGCGCACTCGAACACGCCGGCAATCCCGCGCTCGGCCGCGACGCCGGCGAGTTCCTCGGGCGCGACACCGGCGTCCCGATCAGCGCCTCGGCCGACGAGGTCCTGGCGGGCGCCGACTTCCTCATCGACTTCACCCGGCCCGAGGGCACGCTGGCGCATCTCCAGGCCTGCGTGCGCAGCGGCGTCGGCGCCGTCATCGGCACCACCGGATTCGACGAGGCCGGGCGGGCCGCGATCGAGGCCGCCGCGCGCAGCGTGCCGATCGTCTTCGCGCCCAACATGAGCGTGGGCGTCAATGCCACGTTCAAGCTGCTCGAGGTCGCGGCGCGCATCCTCTCGAGCGGCTACGACATCGAGGTGATCGAGGCGCACCACCGGCACAAGGTCGATGCCCCCTCGGGCACCGCGCTGCGCATGGGCGAGGTGATCGCCGAGGCCCTCGGGCGCAAGCTCGACGACGTGGGCGTGTTCGCGCGCCACGGCGTCACCGGCGAGCGCGATCCGTCGACGATCGGCTTCGCCACCATCCGGGGCGGTGACATCGTCGGCGACCATACGGTGCTGTTCGCCGGAATCGGCGAGCGCATCGAGATCACGCACAAGTCGGCGAGCCGGGTGACCTATGCCCATGGCGCCCTGCGCGCCTGCCGCTTCCTGGCCGGTCGCACGGACGGCCTGTTCGACATGCAGGACGTGCTCGGCCTGAAGTAGCGCCACACGGCCACACGGCCACACGGCGACACGGCCACAGGGCCGCCCGGTCGCCCTGATCGACCACCGGTCGCCCGGATCGCGCCCGAAGGCGCGATGAACGGGTGAAATCCCCCTCGACAACACCGATAAGTCCTTCCATGCCGGGGAGCGGTTCGAAGGACGCCCGTGTCCCATCCGCTCTTCGGTCGCCGCCCGGCGGCCGCCGGCCATCGGCCCCGCCTCGCTGCCCTCGTGCTTGCCGTCGCCGGCCTGTTCGTGCCCGCCGCGGCGGCTCTCGCCGGCGAGGAAGCCACGATCCAGCGCACCGCGGAGCTGATCAACAACATCCGCGCCCGCCTCGACGCCTGTGGTGACGAAGGCATGCTGGCGGTGTCGGCCACGGCGGCACCGGTCGGTCGCGCGCCCGACGCAAGGCCGCACATCGCCGCCCGGCCCCGGCTCCAGTGGAACCCCCTGCTCACGAAGGCGGCGCTGCGCCACGCCGAATCGATGGCCAGCGAGGGTTACTTCGACCATGTCGACCGCCAGGGACGGACCGTCGGCGCCCGCGCCCGGGCGGCCGGCTATCGCTATCGGGTGGTCGGCGAGAACCTCGCCGCGGGGCACCGCTCGATCGAGGAGGCGATTCGCGGCTGGCTCCTGTCGGCCAGCCACTGCCGCAACCTGATCGATCCGCGCTTCACCGAATTTGGCATCGCCCGGGTCGACAGCCGCAATGCCGACGACCGCTACGGCGCCTACTGGACGCTCGTCCTCGGCATGCCGCAAGGCGCGCAGGTCGCGAGGGCCCGATAGGGCGGGACGGGCGGCGCGATCATCCGCCGGCGCCATGCCGGCCGGCCGCCGCACGCGGTCGGCCGAATCGTTCGCGCAGCTGTTCGCAGGGGTCGGGGCGCTCTGCCGGCGGCACGGTACGCGTCGCATCGAATGCGTTGCCTTCCGCGTGCGTGCCGGCCTCGATGAAGCCCACCGTGAAGATGCGCGCATCGGGCTGCGCGCCGCGCAGGTGCGCCGGCACGCCATGGTCGCGCCTGACATGGCCGTTGCCCGCGAGCAGGATGACCTGGCCGGCGCCCTGGGCGCGTGCCGCAAGCATCGCCTGCGCCATGCTCGCATCGCGACTGCGCTGCGCGAGCGCCATCGCCGCGATCCGCGACTCGGGGACGAGCCCGCAATGCCCCGCGCGCACCGCGGCCTCGAGCGCGGCATCGGCACCTGCCGGCCAGCCCGTCGGTGGCGGCGCCGCGAGCGCGGGATCACGGGCAATGCGCATGGCGTCGGTCCGCGACAGGTTGCCGGCGCGGATATCCCAGCCGCGCTCGAGCGCCAGTGCGATCACGGGACCATACGCGTCGTAGTCCCAGGCCTCGAACGCGAAGCCGCCGGCCCGCGCGAGTTCGCGCGCCGCCCCGGCACCGCGGGCCTCGGGGTGCGCGGCGCGCCAGCGTGCGATGGCCGCCTGGTGTTCGCGATCGAACTGCTCGAACACCAGCGCGCGCGATTCGCCGGGCGGCAGCGCCCGCAGCCAGGCGAGCCGCCGGGCGTGCCCCTCCGGATTGTCGTGGACTTCGCCGAGCAGGACGTAGTCGGCCGCCAGCGCGGCGGCCGATGGCCGCGGCCGGACGGGGGCCAGCGTCCAGGCGCCGGCACCCGCAAGGCCGGCCACGGCGAACAGCGACAGGAGGCGCCTGCGGGCGGCCGCCACGGGCCTGCCCGGCGCGCCGGGGCGCCGGCGGCGGGTCAGTGGCGCGCCACCCAGCCGAGCAGCGGCGCCCATGTCTGCCGATCGGCCGCGATGCGCTTGGACGGCACGTCGAACACCGT
>DAIMFM010000199.1:0-3192 GCA_036724585.1 Burkholderiaceae bacterium
TGCACCCACCTTGCTGGTACGCGACACCTGCCTGTGCCTGCATGCGCAGCGTGCCGCGCGCGCGCTCGCGCGCCGTTTCGATCTCGCGCTCGATCCGATCGGGATCACGAGTGGCCAGTTCTCCCTGCTCATGTCGCTCAACCGACCGGAGCCGCCGCGCATGGGTGACGTCGCCGCGCTTCTCGCCATGGACAGGACGACCCTCACCGCCAACCTCAAGCCGCTCGAGCGCCGCGGCCTCGTCCGGACGTCGACCGATCCCGCCGACCGGCGCGCCCGGCTGTTGCGCCTCACCGCGGCCGGCCGCAAGATCCTGGTCCAGGCGGTGCCGATCTGGCGCCACGTCCACGGGGAGGTCGAGGCGGGACTGCGGGACCCCGGCCACCTGCGTGCCGATCTCGCCAGGCTGGCGGGAATCTGACGGCAAGGAACGGAGTGCGGATCGGATGCGCCCTGGCTACAAGGGCATCCTGGTGCAAGGAGGCGCGAATGAGTTCCTTCGCAAAGGTCGACCCGGGAAGGGCGGGCGACGGCTTCGGAAGGGCGAATGACAGCTCCGGTTCGGCGGATGGCGACCCGATCGGGGGAGGAACCCAGGGCGAGGCGCGAATCGCGTCATGTGACTGGCCGGGGATTCGCGACGCGCTGGACGAGCGCGGCTGCGCCCAGGTTCCGGGGCTGCTGCGCCCGGGCGAATGCCGGCGCATCGCCGCGCTGTATCCGGAGGAGAGCCGATTCCGCAGCCACGTCCGGATGGCTCGCCATGGCTACGGCAGGGGCGAGTACCGCTACTTCGGCTACCCGCTGCCGGGAATCGTGGCGGCCCTGCGTTCGCACCTCTATCCCCGGCTCGTTCCGATCGCGAACGAATGGAACGCCCGGATGGGCATGGACCGGCGCTACCCCCGGAGCCATGCCGGCTTCATCGAGGAATGCGTGGCGGCCGGCCAGTCGCGGCCAACGCCGCTGCTGCTGCAGTACGTAGCGGGCGACTTCAATTGCCTGCACCAGGATCTCTACGGCGATCTCGCCTTCCCGCTGCAGGTGGCGATCCTGCTCTCGGAGCCGGGCCGCGACTTCACCGGCGGCGAGTTCGTCCTCACGGAGCAGCGCCCGCGGATGCAGAGCCGGGCGGAGGTGGTGCCGCTGGGCCAGGGCGATGCCCTTGTCTTCGCGGTCCACAATCGGCCGGTGAAGGGAACACGAGGAAGCTACCGGGTGAACATGCGCCACGGAGTGAGCCGCGTGCGCTCCGGATTGCGCCACACCCTGGGCATCATCTTCCACGACGCCACGTAGCGCCACGGCGCCGCGCAGGATCCACGACGCTGCGCTCAGGACGCCTGCGTGTCCAGCCAGATGGTGACGGGGCCATCGTTGACGAGGGCGACCTGCATGTCGGCGGCGAAACGACCGGTCTCGGTCCTGATGCCGAGCATGGCGAGCCGGCTGGCAAAGCATTCGTAGAGTCGCCGGCCGTCCTCCGGTGCGGCGGCGCGCGAGAAGCCGGGGCGATTGCCCCGGGTCTCGGCGGCAAGCGTGAACTGGCTGACCACCAGCGCCTCGCCGGCGATGTCGAGCAGCGAGCGGTTCATCCGGCCCTGCTCGTCGGGGAAGATCCGCAACCTGGCCGTCTTCGGCGCCAGGCGTTCGGCGTCTTCGAGGGTATCGCCCTGCATGGCGCAGACCAGTACCAGGAGGCCCCGGCCGATCTCGCCGATGACTTCGCCATCGACGGTGACGGATGCGCGCGAGACGCGCTGGATGAGGCATCGCATGTCTTGCGGCTGGTCCTTCGTTGCGCCAGTCTGACGGGACCGGATGCTACGCGAGTTGGCGCAGCATGATCAGTCCCGCGAACAGCGCCGCGATCGACAGCGCCACCGAAAGCGCGACGTAGCCCGCCGCCATCCAGTGATGTCCTCGCTCGAACAGCAGCGCTGCATCGAGCGAGAAGGCCGAGAACGTGGTGAACCCGCCGAGCACGCCGGTCGCGAAGAACAGGCGCCAGGCGACCCCTTGATCCGTCCCCATGCCGAACCACCCGGCCAGCAGGCCCATGGCGAAGGAGCCGACGACGTTGACGAGCAGTGTGCCGAGGGGAAAGCCCGGCCCGAACAGCGCCAGCGTCGCGGCATTCACTCCGTGTCGCAGGGCGCCGCCAAGGCCGGCGCCGAGGAAGACGACGAGGTAGCCTTGCACGCTCACTCCGCCGCTTGCAGGTGGGCCGCCGTGCCGAGCCGCATGCTGATCGGCCAGCTGATCGGGCGCACCGTCGCCGGCTCGCCCCAGAGCACGGCAAGCTCGTTCGCAAAGCCCGCGATGACGCCATCGTTCCCCGTCTCGCGCAGGCGTTTCACCGCGCTCCAGGTCGAGACATAGCCGAGGAAGTCGTCCAGGCGCCATGACGTCCGGATCTCGAACGGCGGCGCTTCGAGTTCGATGAACGGGAAGGGCATGTCGCGGTAGCCGTTGTCGACCCGCTTGCGTTCGCTCGGCCACCAGGGACCGATCTCGTCATGGTAGAAGCGATCGAAGCGCGCCTGCAGTCCTTCCTCGAGGCGCGGGACCCCGTAGCTGACGAGCGCGATGAGCGCATCCCGGCGGGCGATGCGCCTTGCCTCGGCGTAGAAGGCGGGCAGGTCGAACCAGTGCGCCGCCTGCGCGGCGCTCACGAGGCTCGCGCAATGGTCCGGCAGCGGAACGGCTTCGGCGGAAGCACGGATGTAGCGCAGGCCCGCACGGACCGGGGCGCTGGTGAGCTGTTCCGCGCTCGGGTCACAGGCGATCACCTCGGCGAACTCGTCCGCCAGCCGGGTGCTGAACTGGCCGCTGCCACAGCCGAGATCGACGGCCAGTTCACGAGACGGGGAGGCGTGGGCGAGGTAGCGCGCAAGCTCCGGCGGATACTCGGGCCGGAAGCGGGCATAGGCCCGGCCGCCGCAATCGAACCAGTTCCTCGGGGCATGGGGCGCACTCGGCATCGGCGCATGTTAGCGCAGGCCGGCGCCCGCGGTTCAAGCCGGGCCGGGATCGAGCCGGTACACCCAGAAGCCCCCGACCTGGTGCACCAGGGTCAGCCCGGCGACGGGTTCGCGCGTTCGGCGAGGATCGTGGAATGGGAGCAGCTGGGCGAGCAGGGTCTCCATCGAACTGTCGTCGGTCAGCGCGACCAGGCGCAGGTGGGTGTCG
>DAIMFM010000199.1:3202-5732 GCA_036724585.1 Burkholderiaceae bacterium
CGTCCGATAGGCGGTATAGGCGGCGAAACCTTCCGTCCGGACCCAGTCGCGGGCGCTGTTGATCGACCCATGCAGGTTGCCGGAATCGACCTTGTCCTGGAACGCTACGCCGATGCGCTCGGGGGCCTGGGCGCCCAGCAGGAGGGTGTCGCGGATGTGGACGACGAGATGCACCGTGCGCTGGCCGGCGTGCTCGCGCAGCTTGCGGATCCCTTCGTCACGCGGCGCGAGCAGTGCGTCGGCCCAGCCGAAACTCGCCGATGTCTCCTCCGGCAGGTCGAGCTGGCGGGCGACGTCTCGCCAGGCCACGACGACGGCATCCGGCGGCAGGTGCTCGTCGAGCGCTTCGCCCAGCGCGGCGACCTCGTCGGGCGACACGGTGACGCTTGCGGCAAGGTCTTCCAGGCTCGGCGCCGCCAGGGCGGGGCTGTCGGGACCGCGCATGGCCATCGCACCGACGACCGCGAGCCCCGTTCCCGCCACCAGCAGCGCGGCGCCGAGCACCGCGCGTATCCACGTCCTGGCCATGCGGTATCAGTCCACTTCCGGGCGCCGGCGACGCCACAGCAATCCCATGCCCGACAGCGCCAGCAACCCGCCGATCGCGGCCAGTCCGCCGCCCCCGATCACGGCCGTCACCCGCCGGAGCACCGTGTCGGCCTGGGCGTCGCCCGTGCCCGCGGCGGATTTGGCCTTGCCCTCGAGGGCGTCGAGCCGTTTCTTCATGTCGGCCTTCTCGCGCAGCAGGGTGTCCTGCTCGAGGATGAAGGTCTTGCCCTTGATGAGCTGCGACCAGCCTTCGCTGTAGGTGAAGCCACCGGGGTGGACGTGCGCGAGGCCCTTGTAGTGCTTGGCGACGTGCTGCTCCCACATCTCCGCGAACTCCCGGTCCACCATGCTCGGGTTGTTGCCCTCGGCGATCAGCAGGGCGTAGAAGCCGCCGGGCTCGTCCTTGTCGGGCGCGGGCGGCGCCGGGCGGTTGGTCTCCTGGCCGACGAGCAGCCGCTCGTCGAAGAGCGCCTGGACGACCGGCCGTACTTCCTCGACCACTTCCATGCCCGAGATGATGCCCTTGTCCATCATGTCGAGATACGCATCGGCGAAGCTCGGCGAGTGACAGCTCGAACAGGTGCCCTGCCATGCGTCGCGACGCTCGCTGAACCATTCGTGGTCGAGATTGTCGGCAATGTTCTTCGTCGGCAGGAACCCCCAGCGGACCTTGCGCACCACGTTATGGGTGAACTCGCCCTTGTACTCCATGTGGCAGAAGGCGCAGGTCGGTGCCGTCTGCCCGTGCTCGAGCGCCTGCGACAGGGGCACATGCCAGTCCCAGGTGTCGCCGCGAGTCTGGTAGTTCACACCGTGGCGCGAAAGCATGTAGGCCTCGAACTCGTTGTGGTCGACGCCGTTGTGGCAGGTCGAGCAGGCCTCGGGCTTGCGCGCCTCGACGGGCGAGAACTCGTGCCTGCCGTGGCAGTTGTCGCACTTCTGCTGGCTGGTATGGCACATCGTGCAGCCTTCGGCGACTTCCCGCTGCTGCATGGCCACCCAGGTCGTCGTCTCCACGTTGGCCTTGTAGTCGAGCGCATGCGAGGGCCGGCCCGCCGGCCATTGGTCCTGCGGCCAGGTCAGCGTGTCGCGTTCCGATTCGCGCTCGGCATACTGGCGCAGGTGGCAGGTACCGCAGGCCGCGACGTCGGGCAGGCGCAGGTCCTTGATGTGGTGGCCTTCCTTCATGCCGACACCCATGTGGCAGTCGATGCAGCCGACCTGGTCGAGGTGCTCGCCGGACTCCAGGATGCCGAGCGACTGCAGGTTCGCTTCCACCTCGGCCAGGTGCGCCTTCTTGTAGGCGCGCGAATCGGTGTCGGGAAGCTCGCGCAGCGCCCGCAGGTCGGAGTGCAGGGATTTCTTCCATGCCTGCACATGGCCACCCGTGATGCCGGCGTGGCAGGCGACGCAGTCGTCCGCCTTGACCACCATGTCGATGCTTGGCGGTGGCTCGTAGAAGAGGGACGGCGCAAGGTACTTGCTCATGGGGATCGGTTCCCACATGGCTGCGAAGTTGCCCTTGCCGGCGCCGTCGGCCTCCGATCGGTAACGGGCGGTCAGCGCGTCGTAGAGCTCGCGCGGAGTGGCATCGCGATCCAGCTTCAACGCCTTCAGGGTCTCGTCGGGCACCGAGTCGGGAACGGCAGCCCGTGCCATGCCAGGCAAGGCGAGCGCCAGTGCGATGAGAAACGCCGCTACACCCGTGGCGGGATGTCGTCTACGCATGTCACCTTCCTCCAAACCGGCCATCCCGTTTGTATGCATGCGCGGTGTCGGCGCGAACGCGAAGGGGATGTGCTCATGGGCAGTATCGGAGGGGCTGGTCGCCAGCAACAGTGCCACGGGGCGCCAGTCGATGGTGCCAGCGGCGGGGCGGGGGCGGGATGTTCGCGGCGGCGCGCTCAGGCGAGTTCGGTCGCCGCACGGCGCACGCGCAGCAGGGCCTCGCTGATCTCGGTCTCGTTCAGCGCCGCATAGC
>DAIMFM010000200.1:0-1288 GCA_036724585.1 Burkholderiaceae bacterium
CCGGGGCGGGCACGCGATAGAATCGACGATCGTCACCCCGGATATCCAGATGGCTCCGCATCTCATTACCGCGCTGAAGGGGCCGTTGCTCGAGCTCGAGCGTCGAATCCTCGACGCGACGCCCCGGATCGAGCGCTGGTTCCGCCTGGAATGGCAGGAGCACACCCCGCCGTTCTACTGTTCCGTCGACCTGCGCAACGCCGGCTTCAAGCTTGCGCCCGTCGACACCAACCTGTATCCCGGCGGCTTCAACAACCTGTCGCAGGAGATGCTGCCGCTCGCGGTGCAGGCGGCCATGGCGGCCATCGAGAAATACTGTCCCGATGCCCGCAACCTCCTGCTCATCCCCGAGAACCACACCCGCAACCTCTACTACCTCGAGAACGTCTCGCGCCTGCAGCAGATCCTGCGCCAGACCGGCCTGAACGTGCGCCTGGGCACGCTCATCCCCGAGATCGAGGCACCGCACACGATCGAGCTGCCCAACGGCCAGTCGCTGCGCCTCGAGCCGCTGGTGCGCCACGGCCGCCGGCTCGGGCTGGCGGACTTCGATCCGTGCACGATCCTGCTCAACAACGACCTGTCGGCCGGATCGCCGGCCATCCTCGACGACCTGCACGAGCAGGTCGTCCTGCCGCCCCTGCACGCCGGCTGGTCGGTGCGCCGCAAGTCCAACCACTTCCAGGCCTATGCCGAGGTCGCCAAGCGCTTCGCCAAGCTGATCGACATCGATCCCTGGCTGATCAACCCGCTGTTCGCGATGTGCGGCGAAGTCGACTTCCACGAGCGTACCGGCGAGGAATGCCTCGCCACCAACGTCGACATGCTGCTGCGCCAGATCCGCAGCAAGTATCGCGAGTACAAGATCGACGAGACCCCCTTCATGGTCGTCAAGGCCGACGCCGGCACCTACGGCATGGGCGTCATGACGGTACGCGACGCCACCGAGGTGCAGGGGCTCAACCGCAAGCAGCGCAACAAGATGGCGGTCGGCAAGGAAGGGCGCGAGGTCCACGAGGTCCTGATCCAGGAAGGCGTGCATACCTTCGAGACCGTGGACGGCGCGGTCGCCGAACCCGTGGTCTACATGGTCGACCGCTTCGTCGTCGGCGGCTTCTACCGGATCCACGCGAGCCGGGGACGCGACGAGAACCTCAATACGGCCGGCATGCAGTTCGCGCCGCTGCCCTTCGAGGCCAGCTGCGTGCTGCCCGATACCGATTCGCCGCCCGACCATGCGCCCAACCGCTTCTACGCCTATGGCGTGGTCGCCCGCCTCGCGCTGCTC
>DAIMFM010000200.1:1298-5648 GCA_036724585.1 Burkholderiaceae bacterium
ATCCCTCGCTCTACGGCTAGGCCGGGCGCCACTGAGATGAGAATCCTGTTCATCCTCGACCCCCTGCCCGAGCTCAAGGCCTACAAGGACTCGAGCGTGGCGATGATGCAGGCCGCCGTCGCCCGCGGCCACCGGCTCCTTGCCTGCGAACCGGCCGACATCTGGATGCGCGACGGCCTGGTGTCCGTGCGTGCCCGCGTGCTGGAACTCACGCCGGGCGCGACGGACTGGTACCGGCTCGGCGCCGAGGCGACCGAGCCGCTGCCCGCCTTCGATGCCGTCCTCATGCGCAAGGACCCGCCCTTCGATGCCGAGTACCTCTACGCGACGCACCTGCTCGAGCGGGCGCAGGCGCAGGGAGCGCGCGTGTTCAACGACGCCCGGGCGATCCGCGACCACAACGAGAAGCTCGCGATCACCGAGTTCGCGCGTTTCGTCGCGCCCACCCTCGTCACGCGCGATGCGGCCCTGCTGCGCGAGTTCGTCGCCGAGCACGGGCGGGCGGTGCTCAAGCTGCTCGACGGCATGGGCGGCACCTCGATCTTCCAGGCGAGCATCGACGATCCCAACCTGTCGGTGATCATCGAGACCATGAACCAGTTCGGCGCGCGCTCGGTGATGGCGCAGCGCTACCTGCCCGAGATCGCCCAGGGCGACAAGCGCATCCTGCTGATCGACGGCGTGGCGGTGCCCCATTCGCTGGCGCGCATCCCCAAGGCCGGCGAAGCCCGCGGCAACCTGGCCGCCGGCGGTACCGGCCGGGCGCAGCCGCTGTCGGAGCGCGACCGCGAGATCGCCGAGGCCCTGGGACCCGGGCTGGCCGCGCGCGGCCTGCTGCTGGTCGGGCTCGACGTCATCGGCGACTTCCTCACCGAGGTCAACGTCACCAGCCCCACGTGTTTTCGCGAGATCATGGACCAGACCGGGCATGACGTCGCAGGCGAGTTCATCATGGCGCTCGAGCGCCGCGTGGGCGCTGCGCCAGCACGATGATCGGCGTCCTCGTGATCTCCCACGAGCCGCTGGGCACGGCCATGATCCAGTGCACCCGGCATATCTTCGGCAGCATGCCGCGGCAGCTGGCCGCGCTCGACGTCATCCCCGACGAGGACCCGGCCCGGGCACTCGAGGCGGCGCGCGCCCTGGTGGCGCGCATCAACGACGGCAGCGGCGTCATCGTCATGACCGACCTGTTCGGGGCGACCCCCTCGCGGATCGCGGCCCAGCTCGGCGATCCGGGGCGCGTGGCCGTGCTCGCCGGAGTCAACCTGCCGCTGCTCGTGCGCACCCTCTCGCGGCGCAAGGGCCGGGAGCTCGGCGCGCTGGTCGACGACTTGATGCCGGCCGCGCGCGACGCGATCATGCAGGTCCCCAGCGACATGGTGGGCGACCTCCATCCCGCCAACGAGTGCGCGCAGGAGCAGGCGCGCCTGCGCCGCGGCGGGCGGCCGCGCGACGACGACGGGCCGCCGGATGCGTAGCGCGGAGGTGACCGTCGTCAACAAGCTGGGAATCCATGCCAGGCCATCGGCCCGCATCACCCAGGTAGCGACCGGCTTTTCCTCCGAGGTCTGGATGACCCGCAAGGGCCGGCGCATCAATGCCAAGAGCATCATGGGCGTCATGATGCTGGCGGCAGGCAAGGGCAGCACGCTGCTCATCGAAACCGACGGCGACGACGAGGAGGAAGCGCTGGCGGCGCTGGTCGAGCTCGTCGAGTCGGGTTTCGGCGAGGAAATCGGATAGGGGCGGCCGCGGGGCCGATACGGACATGTTCAGCCTGCACGGGACCGGACTCGGTGGCGGCATCGCGATCGCCAGGGCAAGGCGCCTGGTGATGGCGATGCGCGACGTCGTGCGCTACCAGGTCGAACCGCACCGGGTCGGCGCCGAGATGACCCGGCTCGATGCGGCCATGAGCGACGTGCGGCTCGACCTCGAGGCGATCTCCGAGCAGCTGCCCGAGGAATCGCCCCCGGAAGGTCGCGCGCTGCTCGACATCCACCTCATGATCCTGGACGATCCGGCGCTGTTGCAGGGGGCGAGGGAGAACATCGGCGAGCGCGGCTGGAACGCCGAGTGGTCGATCGCCTCGCAGGCCGAGCGGCTCGCCGAGCAGTTCGCCGATTTCGAGGACCCCTACCTGCGCGAGCGCGGCCGCGACGTGATCCAGGTCGCCGAGCGGATCCTCAAGGCCCTGGCGGGCAGCCGCAGCGGCGCCGTCGGCGATGGCGGCGAGCCCGCGATCTACGCCGCCGAGGACATCGCGCCGGCCGACATGCTGAGCCTGCGCAACGCGCTGGGCTTCGCGCTCGACACCGGCGGCAGCAACTCGCATTCCGCGATCCTCGCGCGCTCGATGAACGTGCCCGCCGTCGTCGGCCTGGGCGGTGCCACCGAGCTGATCCGCGACGACGACTGGGTGATCCTCGATGGCGACCGCGGCCTGCTGATCGTCGCGCCGGACGACTCGGTGCTGTCCGAGTATCGGCACCGGCAGGAAGCGGAGCGACTGGAGCGCGAGAAGCTCAAGCGCCTGGTCAAGGTGCCATGCCGCACCCTCGACCGGGTCCCGGTCGACCTGCATGCCAACATCGAGAGGCCCGAGGAGGCTGAGCAGGCGCTCGCCGACGGGGCGGTCGGCATCGGGCTGTATCGCAGCGAGTTCCTGTTCATGAATCGCCGCGAGCTGCCGGGCGAGGACGAGCAGTTCGAGGCCTACCGGGCCGCGGTCGTCGCGATGGACGGCCTTCCGGTGACGATCCGCACGCTCGACGTCGGCGCCGACAAGGCGATCGAACCCAGGGATCCGACCGCCGGCCCGAACCCGGCGCTGGGCCTGCGCGCGATCCGCTTCAGCCTGGCGCACCAGGACATGTTCCTGGTGCAGCTGCGCGCGATGCTGCGGGCCTCCGCGAGCGGGCCGTTGCGCATCCTCCTGCCGATGCTCACCCACGGCCACGAGGTCGACAGCACGCATGCCCTGCTCGAACTCGCCTGCCAGCAGCTGCGCGACGAAGGCCTGCCCTTCGACGAGCAGGTGCCTGTAGGCGGCATGATCGAGGTGCCGGCGGCGGCGCTGTCGGCCGCCTACTTCGCCCGGCGGCTGGACTTCCTCTCCGTGGGGACCAACGACCTGATCCAGTACACCCTCGCGATCGACCGCTCCGACCACACCGTGGCCCCGCTCTACGACTCGTTCCATCCCGCCGTGCTGCGCCTGGTGGCAATGACCATCCGGGCCGCCGATCGCGCCGGCAAGCCGGTGGCTGTGTGCGGCGAACTGGCCGCGAACCCGCTGGCGACCCGCCTGCTGCTCGGCATGGGCCTGCGGCAGTTCTCGATGCATTCGGCGAACCTGCTGCGGGTCAAGCGCGAGGTCCTGCTCGCCGATACCGGTCGCCTCGCGACGCGGGTGACGCGGATGCTGCATTCCGACGATCCGTTGCGCGTGCGCGCCCAGATCGAGAAGCTCGCGGCGGAGGCCTGAATGATCGTTACCGGATCCGTCGGACCCGTCGTGGCGAAGGCCATGCATTTCGATACGCCGCTCGTGCTCTCGAGCGGCGCGGCGCTGGGCGACTATTCGCTCGTCTACGAAACCTACGGCGAGCTCAATGCGCAGCGCGACAACGCGGTGCTCGTCTGCCATGCGCTCAACGCATCGCACCATGTCGCCGGACACTATGCGGACAAGCCGGACCAGACCGGCTGGTGGGACAACATGGTCGGCCCGGGCAAGCCGGTCGATACCGAGCGCTTCTTCGTCATCGGCGTCAACAACATCGGCAGCTGCTTCGGCTCGACCGGGCCGGGATCGATCGACCCGGAGACGGGCGAGCCCTACGGACCGGACTTCCCGGTGGTGACCGTCGAGGACTGGGTGCATGCCCAGGCGCGCCTCGCCGACCGGCTCGGCATCGAGCGCTTCGCCGCCGTCATGGGCGGCAGCCTGGGGGGCATGCAGGCGCTCGCCTGGGCCCAGCTCTATCCCGCGCGCGTCGCCCATGCGGTCGTGATCGCCTCCGCCGCCAAGCTCACGACGCAGAACATCGCGTTCAACGAAGTGGCGCGCCGGGCGATCATCAACGATCCCGACTTCCATGGCGGCCGCTTCTACCGGCACGGCGTCGTGCCGCGACGCGGGCTCGAGGTGGCCCGCATGATCGGCCACATCACCTACCTGTCCGACGACGCCATGGCCGCCAAGTTCGGCCGCAACCTGCGCAACGGCGGCTACAGCTTCAGCTTCGGCGTGGACTTCGAGATCGAGTCCTACCTGCGCTACCAGGGCGAGAAGTTCGCCGGCTACTTCGATGCCAACACCTACCTGCTGATCACCCGGGCGCT
>DAIMFM010000201.1:0-5646 GCA_036724585.1 Burkholderiaceae bacterium
CGGCCGAACACCTCGACCAGACCGTGACCCTCTGCGGCTGGGTCCACCGCCGCCGCGACCACGGCGGCGTCATCTTCATCGACCTGCGTGACCGCGAGGGACTCGCGCAGGTCGTCTGCGATCCCGACCGCCCGGAGATGTTCAGGGTCGCCGAGAGCCTGCGCAACGAGTTCTGCATCCGGGTCGACGGCCTGGTACGGCGCCGGCCGGAGGGCACAGTGAACCCGAACCTCCCCAGCGGCGAGGTCGAGATCCTCTGCCACCAGCTCGAGGTGCTCAATCCGTCGGTGACGCCGCCGTTCCAGCTCGATGACGACAACCTCTCCGAGACCACCCGGCTCACGCACCGGGTGCTCGACCTGCGGCGCCCGCAGATGCAGCAGAACCTGAAGCTGCGGCACCGGGTGACGATGGCGGTGCGGCGCTATCTCGACGAGCTGGGCTTCATCGACATCGAGACGCCGATGCTGACGCGCTCGACTCCCGAAGGCGCGCGCGACTACCTCGTGCCGTCGCGGGTCCATGCGGGCGAGTTCTTCGCGTTGCCGCAGTCGCCCCAGCTCTTCAAGCAGATGCTGATGGTCGCCGGGTTCGACCGCTACTACCAGATCGTCAAGTGCTTCCGCGACGAGGACCTGCGCGCCGACCGCCAGCCCGAGTTCACCCAGATCGATTGCGAGACTTCGTTTCTCGGCGAGGTCGAGGTCCGCGCGATCTTCGAGGAGATGATCAGGAACGTGTTCCGCGAGTCGATCGGCGTCGAGCTGCCCGCCGAGTTCCCGACCATGCCGCACGCCGAGGCGATTCGCCTGTACGGCTCGGACAAGCCCGACCTGCGGGTGAAGCTGCAGTTCACCGAGCTGACCGAGGTGATGCGCGACGTCGCGTTCAAGGTCTTCTCCGGACCGGCCAACGATCCCGCCGGGCGCGTGGTGGGCCTGCGGGTACCGGGCGGCGGCGAGCTCTCGCGCAGCGAGATCGACGCCTACACCCAGTTCGTCGGCATCTACGGCGCGAAGGGCCTGGCCTGGATCAAGGTCAACGACGCCGGCAAGGGGCGCGAGGGACTGCAGTCGCCGATCGTCAAGAACCTGCACGACACGGCGATCGACGCCGTGATCTCGCGCACCGGCGCGCGCGACGGCGACCTGGTGTTCTTCGGTGCCGATTCGGCGCGCGTGGTCAACGACTCGATGGGCGCCCTGCTGAACAAGATCGGGCATTCCGAGTTCGGGCGGCGCACCGGGCTCTTCGAGCCGGGCTGGAAGCCGCTGTGGGTGGTCGACTTCCCGATGTTCGAGCGCGACGAGCAGGCCGGGCGCTGGATGGCCAACCACCACCCCTTCACCGCGCCGAAACCGGGCCACGAGGACCTGCTGGGCTCCGACCCGGGGGCCTGCCTCGCGCAGGCCTACGACATGGTGCTCAACGGCTGGGAGATCGGCGGCGGCTCGATCCGTATCCATCGAGCCGACGTCCAGGGCAAGGTGTTCCGGGCGCTGAAGATCGACGACGAGGAGGCGGCGAGCAAGTTCGGCTTCCTGCTCGATGCGCTCCAGTACGGCGCCCCGCCGCATGGCGGGATCGCGTTCGGGCTCGATCGCATCGTCACCATGATGGCCGGGGCCGAATCGATTCGCGACGTCATCGCCTTCCCCAAGACGCAGCGCGCGCAGTGCCTCCTCACGCAGGCGCCGTCGCCCGTCGACGAGAAGCAGTTGCGCGAGCTCCATATCCGGCTGCGGGCGGCGGCGCCCCAGGCCTGAGCCCCGGCCACGGGTGGCGACGGGTGAAGATCCCGGAGTCGGTGCTGGTGGTCGTCTACACCACGCGGGCACGCGTGCTGCTCCTCGAGCGGGCCGACCATCCCGGTTTCTGGCAGTCGGTCACCGGCAGCCGGGAGCCGGGCGATCCTGACCTGCGGGCGACCTGCCTGCGGGAGCTCGGCGAGGAGACCGGCCTCGGCCCGGCCGACGGGCGTCTCGTCGACTGGGGCCGGACCCATCGCTATCCGATCTACCCGCACTGGCGATCCCGGTATGCGCCGGGGGTGACGCACAATACGGAGCATGTATTCGGATTCGAACTCGAGCAGGAGCGTGGCATCGTCCTCGCCCCTGCCGAACACACGCGGTCGTGCTGGCTCGACTGGCGGGCCGCGGCTGAACGATGCTTTTCCTGCACCAATGTCGCCGCGATCCGCGAGGTCCCGGCGCGACTGGCGGGGCGGGAGCCGGCATGACTGAGCCCGTCGTCGACACGAGCGAGCGCGACGGCGCCGAATCCATGCTCGACACCCTGCCGGGGCAGACGCAGGAGCCGGGGTCGGAGTCCGGCACGGGCACGTCGGCCGGGGCCCCGGTGCGCAACCTCAAGCGGCTGCGGGTCGCCACCTACAACATCCACAAGGGCGTCCTGCGCGATGTGTTCGGCCTGCGCCGGGTGCCCGTCATCCACGACCTGCGGGCGCGCCTGCACGAGCTCGACGCCGACCTGATCTTCCTGCAGGAGGTCCAGGGCCAGAACTCGCGCCACGCCACCCGCTTCGAGTCGTTCTGGCCGAGCGAGCCGCAGGACGTCTTCCTGGCGCGTTCGCCCTCGCTCAAGAATGTCTTCGAGACGGCCTACGGCAACAACGCGAGCTACCTGCACGGGCATCACGGCAACGCGCTGCTGTCGCGCTTCCCGATCCTGCACCGGGAGAATCGCGACGTCTCGGACCACGCGCTCGAGAAGCGCGGCGTCCTGCACTGCATCGTCGACATCGCCGGCCTCGAGACCCATTGCTTCGTCGTGCACCTCGGGCTCTTCGCCCGCAGTCGCGAACGCCAGGTCGATGCGCTGATCGAATGGATCCAGCGCGTCGTGCCGCCCACCGCGCCCATCCTCATCGGCGGCGACTTCAACGACTGGCGCGACAAGCTCTCGAACCGCCTGTGCGAGGCGCTGGGCACCCAGGAGGTATTCGACGCCTGCCGACCCCGTCGCAAGGAGCAGGTGATGTACTACGTCCGTGACCAGCTCGCGGGGCTCGGCCTCGCGATGGAGCCCGAGGCGATGCGCCAGCCCCGGCGCGTGCGCGCCGCCCGGACCTACCCGGCGCTGGTGCCCTGGCTGCGCATGGACCGGATCTACCAGCGCGGCTTCGAGGTGCGCGCCGCCCAGGTCCTGGCCGGCCCCGAATGGGCGCGGCTGTCGGACCATAGCCCCCTGGTGACCGACCTGGCGTTGCGGAGCTGACGCATGCGCAGTCCGGACGGGCCGGATGCCGCGCCGGTCCATGTCACGCTGCCACTCTACGGAAGTCTCAAGACCCGCCTCCAGGACGGCCACGAGATCATCCTGCTCGAATCGGGCGACGCCTATTTCGCCGCGCTCGAGCGGGCGATCGACGCCGCGCGCAACACGGTGTTCGTCGAGACCTACATCCTCAACGACGATGCTTCGGGCCGTCGCATCGCGCGCGCGCTCGCCAATGCATTCGAGCGCGGCGTGCGGGTGCACCTGGTGGTCGACGGTTTCGGCACGCCGGGCTTCCACGGCGAAGTGGGCGACCTGCTCGATGCGTGTCGTGGGGCGGTCGCGGTCTTTCGTCCCGAGCGCGGTGCCCTGATGTTCGACCGGCGCCGCCTGCGGCGCCTGCACCGCAAGCTCGCCGTCGTCGATTCGCGGGTCGCCTTCGTCGGCGGCATCAACCTGCTGGACGACCATGTCGATCCCAATCATGGCGCGCTCGATGCGCCGCGGCTCGATTTCGCGGTGCAGGTGCGCGGTCCGCTGGTCGCGCACGTGAGCGTGGCCGCCCAGAGGCTCTGGCACGAGATCAAGCTGGTCAATGTGTCGCTGCATCGCGGCCGCCAGGCGACGGAACGTGCCGCCGAACGGGCGTCCGGCGAGCCGGGGCGCAGCGGCTCGGGACGCGGCGGGGCGGGGGATGTGCTGCAGCAGGCCTGGTCGCAGGCACGCACGGTCACCAGCGAGGTCACGCCGGTCGGGAACATCCGCGCGCAGTTCGCGGTGCGGGACAATTTCCGCCATCGCAGGACGATCGAGCGCTGGTACCTGCGGCGCATCGCCCAGGCGCGCGAGGATGTCCTGATCGCCAATGCCTACTTCCTGCCGGGCGCGCGCTTCCGGCGGGCGCTCACCATGGCCGCCGCGCGCGGCGTGCGCGTGCGCCTGCTCCTGCAGGGCCGGGTCGAGTACCGCCTGCAGCACTATGCGACGCAGGCGCTGTACGGCCAGCTGCTGGCGGCGGGCATCGAGATCTACGAGTACCGCAGCAGCTTCCTGCATGCGAAGGTGGCGGTCATCGACGACCATGCGACGGTGGGCTCCTCGAACATCGATCCCTTCTCGCTGCTGCTCGCCCGAGAGGCGAACGTCTTCATCGACGACGCCGAGTTCGCCGGCGACCTGCGCGACCGGCTCAACCATGCGATTCGTTCGGGCAGCAGCGTCGTCGCGCTCGATGCCTATCGCAGCCGCAGCTGGTACCGGCGCCTGCTGCACGCCTTCGCCTTCGGCCTGCTGAGGCTGTTCGTCTCGCTCAGCGGCGAGCGTTATTGACGTGGGCGCAGCCGGCGCGCCCCCCCGCCATGCCAGGCGCCGGCGCGTGGCGGCGCTCGTCGTCGCGGGCCTGTTCGGCGCCATCCTGCTGGCGATCGTGCTTGTGCTGTCGGTGGGCTTCGAATGGCGCGAGCCGGGATGGCGCGGCTGGCTCGAAGACCGGCTCGAGCAGGCCGCCGGCAGGCCGGTGAGCCTGGCGGGGCCGATCCGCCTGCGGGTGTCGGGCCGGCCCGTACTCGTGCTCGAGGACGTGCGGATCGGGGGGGCGCCGGGCGGCGGCAAGCGCGACCCGGGCGCGGAACCGGGCGCGGAACCGGGCACGGAACCGGGCGAGTGCGGGGCCGTCGCGGACGGCACCGCTCGCGGCGAGCGGCTCGAGCTGCGGGCAAGCCTGTGGCGCAGTCTTGCGGCGCGCTGGCCGCACGTCGGGCATTTCGCGATCGATGGTCTTCGGTGGCGAGCCGGCTGCGGCGCCGCCGTGGCGGTCGACGTCGACCGGGCCGAGGGCAGGGCGCCCGCCGACGGCCCGCTCGAGCTGCGCGCGGTCGGCACGGTGGCGGACCAGCCGTTCCGGGCCGAACTCGAGGGCGGAACGCTCGCCGACCTGGCCGATGCGGGCACGGCGTGGCCGCTCGCGATCTTCGCCGAGGCGGCCGGGGCGGGCCTGCGTGTCGCGGGCGCTCGAGGATGCCGGGCCGGACGGCGGCCGGGCGCTGGCGGGGCAGTTCGAGTTCGGCATCGGCGCGCCCGATGCGCAGGCCTCGGCCCGCCTGCTCGATGCGGACCTGCCCGCGATCGGCCCGAGCGCGCTGGCGGGCCGGCTGCGCATCGCGCCGGGACGGATCGAGATCCGGGAGCTCGTCGGCAGCGCCGGGGAAAGTCGCTTCGAGGGACGGCTCGACATCGTCCCGGAAGCCGGGCGGCCGCGCATCGAGGGCGAGATCACCGCGGCCGTCCTCGACATGCGGCCCTTCCTCGGCCAGGGCACCGGACCGGGGGATGCGACCACGGGCACCGAAGCGGGGAATCCGCCCGCGGCGACGACCCGGGGCATGCGCCGGCCGAAGTCGAAGCGCC
>DAIMFM010000202.1:0-5597 GCA_036724585.1 Burkholderiaceae bacterium
CCGCGCGCGCAAGCCAGGCGGCTTCGTCCTCGCTGCGGGCGAGCGGCGCCGCCGCCGGCGACAGCAGGGCAAGGCGACGCGCGAGCGACCCGCCGCCGCCCTGCGCGAGGTGGGCGTAGAGACGACGATTGCGCAGGACGTCGAAGCAGGTGTCGGCGATGAGGGCACGGTCGCGACGGCCGATGCCGGGATGCTCGCGAAAGAAGCGCGAGAGCTGGGCATCGGCCGGATGCTCGAAGGCGAGGATCCGCTCGAGCAGGGTCTCGAGCGCCCGGGCGAGGCTCAGGCGGGCGGGCTGGCGACGAACCACTGCGCCTCCCCTTCGCGCGGATCGCGCAGGCGGCAGCGCTGGCCTTCGACGATGATCCGGTCCTCGACCAGCCAGCGCAGGGCCATCGGGTAGAGGCGGTGTTCGGCGGCCAGCACCCGCTCGGCGAGCCGGTCCGCGTCGTCGCCGTCGAGCACGGGCACCGCCGCCTGGGCCACGATCGGGCCGAGGTCGAGCGAGGACGTGACCAGGTGGACCGTCGCGCCATGCAGCCGCACGCCGGCCTCCAGCGCCCGGCGATGGGTATGGAGGCCGGGGAAGGACGGCAGCAGGGACGGATGGATGTTGACGATGCGACCGGCGAAGCGGTTGACGAAGGCCTCGCCGAGGACCCGCATGAAACCGGCGAGGACGATCCAGTCGGCCTCGAGCGCCTCCAGGCGCCGGGCGAGGGCGTCGTCGAAGTCGGCCCGCTCGGCGAATGCGGTATGGTCGATGGACTCCGCATGCAGGCCGAGCCCGGCCGCCGCCTGCAGGCCCGCGGCAGCCGGGCGGTTGGATATCACCGCGACGATGCGCGCCGGCCACCGTTCCTCGCGACAGCTGGCCGCGAGGCCGAGCATGTTCGAGCCACGGCCGGAGATCAGCACGGCGATTTTTTGCATCGCGCGATTCTAGCACCGGGCGCCCTGCCAACCGGGCTGCGAAAGTCTTACAATTCAAGGTTTTGCCGGACCTCGCACCGCTGACTCCATGGATGTCTTTCGCCGCCTGCCGCCCGCCGACCAGCGCACCGAATGCGCGCTGACGATCGGCAACTACGATGGCGTCCATCGCGGCCACCAGGCGGTGCTCGCCCGGCTGGTCGAACAGGCGCGTGCGCGCGGACTCGCGAGCTGCGTGCTCACGTTCGATCCCCACCCGCGCGAGTTCTTCGCGGCGCGTCATGGCGGCGAGCCGCCGGCGCGCGTGCTGACCGAACGCGACAAGCTCGAGGCGCTCGCCGCCTGCGACATCGACCGCGTCTGCATCGCCCGCTTCGACGAGGCGCTCGCCGGGCTCTCGCCGGACCAGTTCATCGACGAGGTCCTCGTGATGGGCCTGCGCACCCGCTACCTGCTGATCGGCGACGACTTCCGTTTCGGGGCGAGGCGCGCCGGCGATGTCCACACATTACAGGCGGCATCGGCCCGGGGCGGCTACGAGCTGGAGCAACTCGGCAGCGTGGTCGCCGACGGCGAGCGCATCTCGAGCTCGGCCGTACGCGCCGCGCTCGCGGCCGGCGACTTCGGCCGCGCGGAGGAACTGCTCGGGCGCCCCTACCGGATATCGGGCCCCGTCGCGCATGGGCGCAAGCTCGGGCGCAACCTCGGCTTTCCCACGCTCAACCTGGAGCTCGGTTTCCCCCGCCCCGCGCTCGCCGGCGTCTTCGTCGTCCGGGTCCACGGACTGGGGCCCGGCGCGTTGCCCGGGGTGGCGAGCCTCGGGACGCGTCCGGCGGTCGAGGCCGACGGCAAGCCCCTGCTCGAGGTCCACCTGCTCGACTTCGATCGCGATGTCTACGGCGAGCTGGTCGGCGTCGAGTTCTGCAGCAAGCTGCGCGACGAGGCGAACTTCGATTCGCTCGATGCGCTCGCGAAACAGATCGATGCAGACGTCCGCCAGGCGCGCGCCTGGCACGAGCGGCACCCGGCCCGCGCCGGCGTGCGCTGAACCACTGTCCGAAGGAACACCAGGAAATCCCGATGGCAAAAGCCGGCAAACCCCAGGCCCCGGACAAGGCGTCCGGCGATGCGAGCGGCGGCTACCGCGCAACGCTCAACCTCCCCGATACGCCCTTCCCCATGCGCGGCAACCTGCCCAGGCGGGAGCCCGAGTGGACCCGGGAATGGCAGGACAAGGGGATCTACCAGCGAATCCGCGCCCATTCGGCGGGCCGGCCGCTGTGGCAGCTGCATGACGGCCCGCCATTCGCCAACGGCGACATCCACAACGGCCACGCCGTCAACAAGATCCTCAAGGACATCATCGTCAAGAGCCGGCAGATGGCGGGCTTCGACGCCCGCTACATCCCGGGCTGGGACTGCCACGGGATGCCGATCGAGATCCGCATCGAGAAGGAGTACGGCCGCGGCCTGCCGGCCGAGGAAGTCCAGGCGAAGTCACGCGCCTATGCCACCGAGCAGATCGCCCGGCAGAAGGCCGGCTTCATCCGCCTGGGCGTGCTCGGCGACTGGGACGATCCCTATCTCACGATGGCGCCCGGCAACGAGGCCGACGAGCTGCGGGCACTGGGCAAGGTGCTCGAGCTCGGCTACGTCTATCGTGGCCTCAAGCCCGTGAACTGGTGCTTCGATTGCGGCTCGGCGCTGGCCGAGGCCGAGGTGGAGTACGCCGACCGCACCGACCTGGCGGTCGATGTCGGCTTTCCCTTCCTGGCCGACGAGCAGGACCGCCTGGCGCGGGCCTTCGGCCTCGACGCCCTGCCGCTCGAACGCGGCTTCTGCGTCATCTGGACCACGACGCCCTGGACCCTGCCGTCGAACCAGGCGCTCAACCTGCATCCGGAGATCGAGTACGCGCTGGTGCGGACCGACTTCCGCGGCGCGCCCTGCCTGCTGCTCCTGGCGGCCGACCGGGTCGCGGCCAGCCTCGAGCGCTGGGGCCTGGCGGGCGACATCGTCGCACGCTGCCCGGGCAAGGCGCTCGAGGGCATCCGCTTCGCGCATCCCTTCGCCGAGCGCAGCGCGCCGGTCCTGCTCGGGGACTACGTCACCCTCGATACCGGTACCGGCGTGGTGCACTCCTCGCCCGCCTACGGGGTCGAGGACTTCAATTCCTGCAAGGCGGCCGGCATGGCCGACGACGAGATCCTGCAGCCGGTGCTGGGCGATGGCACCTATGACGAATCCCTGCCGGAGTTCGGCGGCCTCTCGATCTGGGATGCGAACCCGCGCATCGTCGAGCACATGAAGGCGCGCGGCGTGCTGCTCCACGTCGAGGAATTCACCCACAGCTACATGCACTGCTGGCGCCACAAGACGCCGATCATCTACCGCGCTTCCTCGCAGTGGTTCGCCGGCATGGATCTGGTCCCGCGCAATGGCGGCCCGACGCTGCGCGAGACCGCGCTCGCCGGCATCGAGGCGACCCGCTTCTATCCCCCCTGGGGCAAGCAGCGCCTGCACAACATGATCGCCAACCGGCCCGACTGGACGCTGTCGCGCCAGCGCCAGTGGGGCGTCCCCATGGCCTTCTTCGTGCACAAGCGCACCGGCGAACTCCATCCGAAGACGCAGGAACTGCTCGAGCTCGTCGCACGGCAGATCGAGCGCGAAGGCATCGAGGTCTGGCAGCGGCTGGACGGCGAGGCGCTGTTGCGCGAGGTCGGCGAACCGAATCCCGCGGACTGGGCCAAGAATCGCGATACGCTGGACGTCTGGTTCGATTCGGGCACCACGCACCAGACCGTGCTGCGTGGCTCGCATGCAGCCAAGAGCGCGTTCCCTGCCGACATGTACCTCGAGGGCAGCGACCAGCACCGCGGCTGGTTCCATTCCTCGCTGCTCACGTCCTCGATGCTCAACGGCTGCCCGCCCTACCGCGCCCTGCTCACGCACGGCTTCGTGGTCGCCGGCGACGGCCGCAAGATGTCGAAGTCGCTGGGCAACGGCATGGAGCCGCACGAGATCTACAACGAGCTCGGCGCCGAGATCCTGCGCCTGTGGGTGGCCTCGACGGACTACTCGGGCGAGCTCGCACTCTCGCCCGAGATCCTCAAGCGGGTCGTGGAATCCTATCGCCGGATCCGCAACACCTTGCGCTTCCTGCTCGCGAACGTCTCGGACTTCGACATCGAGTCCGGCCTGCTGCCGGTCGACGAGCTCCTCGAGATCGACCGCTACGCGATCGCCATGGCCGCGGCATGGCAGCAGGCCTGCGCCGACGACATGGAGCGCTTCGAGTTCCATCCGGTGATCTCCCGCTTGCAGATCCTCTGCTCGGAGGACCTGGGCGCCTTCTACCTCGACATCCTCAAGGACCGCCTCTACACCACCGCGGCGAACAGCCATGCCCGCCGCTCGGCGCAGACGGCGCTCGCGCACATCACGCACTCGGTGCTGCGCATCATGGCACCGATGCTGTCGTTCACCGCCGAAGAGGCCTGGCCGATCTTCGCGCCGCGCGCCTGGCGCGAAGGCGGCGAGACCATCTTCACGCAGACCTGGTATCGCTTCCCCGAGATCGCGGACGCGGATGCGCTCATCGCGAAATGGAATCGCATCCGCGCGATTCGCGCCCAGGTCATGCGCGCGATCGAGGAGCAGCGTATCGCCGGACGCGTGGGCTCGTCCCTGCAGGCCGAGCTCGTGCTGCGGGTCGGTGGCGAGGACCATGACCTGCTCGCCTCGCTCGAGGACGACCTGCGCTTCGTCACCATCACCTCGGCCGCCACGCTCGAACGGGCGCCGGCCGGCGCCGAACCGGTGATCGAGGTCAGCGCCAGCAAGCGCCAGAAATGCGAGCGTTGCTGGCACTACCGCGACGAGGTCGGCAGCGACCCGGCGCACCCCGGCCTCTGCGGCCGCTGCACGAGCAACCTCTACGGCGACGGAGAGATCCGGCGCTTCGCCTGATGGCCGCGGCCGGGCCCGAGGACGACGGGAGGCAGGCGGCCGCAAGGGGGCCGCTGGGGCGCTGGCTCCTGCTCGCGCTCGTGGTGGACGGCCTCGACCAGGCGAGCAAGTGGGCGATCCTCGGGCGCTTCCAGTACGGCGAGCGCCTCAATCTCGTCCCGGGCTGGTTCGACTTCACCCTGGTGTACAACACGGGCGCCGCCTTCAGCTTCCTCGCGGGCGCGGCCGGCTGGCAGCGCTGGTTCTTCACGGCGCTGGCGATCGTCGCCTCCGTGGTGATCCTCTTCCTGCTGCGTCGCCATGGCGGGCAGGCGCTGTTCTCGACCGCGCTCGCGCTGATCATGGGCGGCGCCATCGGCAATGCGATCGACCGCCTCGTGCACGCCAAGGTGGTGGACTTCCTGCTCTTCTACCGGGGCGACTGGTACTTCCCGGCGTTCAACGTGGCCGACAGCGCGATCACGGTCGGCGCGGCACTGCTCATCGTCGACGAAGTGCTGAGGATGCGGCGCGAGCGCCGCGCCGCCGGGCGCTAGCGCGCGCCGGCCCGCAGCAGCTCCACGCGCTCGGCCGTCATCGGGTGCGTGCGCAGGTAGCGCTTCCAGCCGGCCTCGTCGGCGGGCACGCTCGCGCCGATGTCCTCGCCGAGCACTTCGAAGAGGGCGATCAGGGGTTCGACCGAGAGATCGGCG